>CAMCJW010000028.1 GCA_945875195.1 Chitinophaga pinensis
TTAGAAATTTATGTAAATATTTCTTGCTAAAAGCTTTAGGCATTTGCCTTTTTAGCTTCAACTGCTTTCTTTAACCATTCGTAAGTTACAGATTTTGGTCTTTCAATGGGTAAACTCAAAGCTCTATCCCACATCAATGAAGCCAATACGCCTAAGGCTCTACTTACCCCAAACAAAACTGTAAAGAAATCATATTCGTTTAAGCCATAATGCAACAACAATGCTCCAGAATGAGCGTCAACATTAGGCCATGGGTTTTTAATTTTACCTGTTCCTTCCAAAATTGGAGGAGCAACTTCATAAATATTCCAAACAATATTTACCAATTCATCATCTGGCATATAGGTTCTAGCAAATTCTTGTTGCGCAAGGAAACGTGGGTCTGTTTTTCTTAATATGGCATGACCATAACCCGGAACTACTTTTCCATCCAATAAAGTTTTATGGATATAATCTGCAATTTGCTCTTTGCTAGGCGCATGTCCAATTTCATCGCGCATTTCAAAAATCCACCTTACCACCTCTTGGTTAGCTAATCCATGTAAAGGACCTGCTAATCCATTCATTGAAGCAGAGAATGCCAAATAAGGATCACTTAGGGCTGAACCAACTAGGTGTGTGGTATGGGCAGAAACGTTTCCTCCTTCATGATCTGCATGAATGGTAAGGTACAAACGCATTAATTTGTAGAATTCAACTTGATCGTAACCAAGCATGTGCGCAAAATTTGCCGCCCAATCTAACTCAGGACTTGGGGCAATGTGCTCATTGTTTTTATAAGTTCTTCTATAGATATATGCGGCAACTTGGGGCAAACGAGCTAATAAATTGCAAACATCCTCATAGGTTGGATCCCAATAATCTTTTTTATTGATGCCATCGTGGTATGCTTTTGCAAAAACTGATTCTGTTTGCATAGCCATGATGCCAATACTAAACTGAGTCATTGGATGGGTATTCAATGGAAGCGAATCTAAAGTTTTAAAAACATGCGCTGGAACTTCCGATCTTGTTCTCCAATCAGCTTGAATATCAAGAACATCATCATAAGTTGGCATTTCATTCAATAACATCAAATAAAACAATCCTTCTGGCAATGGTTCAGTACCTCCTGGTACTTTTGGCAATTTTTGTCTTAATTCCGGAATGGTGTACCCTCTAAAACGAATTCCTTCATTTGCATCTAATAAAGATGTTTCGGTTAATAAACCTATGATTCCTTTTTGTCCAGCAAATATATCTTCAACGGTAAAATCTCCCATGGGGATATTTCCATTTTCTTTCATAAATTGCTTAATTTCAACCGATAACGGTAATGCTTTTTCTGCAAACTTCTTTTTTAACTGACCCATAGTAAATAGTATTTTTAGTACTTTAAAATAACCTTGCTAAATTACAATTTGTTTAATCACTTTAACAAATAGTTTTAAAAAAGTTAGAAAGTATTATTTTTACCACAGTGCAAAAGCCTATGAGGAAGTTATACTTTTTGTTTTTTATGCTGGTTATTTTTTCGGTTCAAACAGAATTGTTTGGACAGGTGTTAACTATACGCGGAATTGTAATGGATGAAAATTCATTGAAACCCATGAGTTCGGTTTCTGTTACCTTAGATAAAAAAAGTAATGCCATTACAGATACCAATGGATTTTTCTCTTTCACTTGCTCGCCGGGAAAGCACCAAATAAAAGTGAGCAGAGTTGGATATAAAAACTACGACCTTAATTTTGAGGAGCAATTGGAAGGGAAACGTGATTTTCAAGTTTTGCTTGTTCCCTTTGTGAACCAATTAAGTCAGGTGGTGGTATCTGGTTCTAGATCCGAAAAGGAAATCTCAAGAGAAGTTTCCTCTGTAAGTATCATTCAACCATATTTAATCAGTAATTCTAATTCCGCAGATTTATCAGAGGTTCTCAATAAAGTTCCAGGAGTAACTGTTGTTGATGGTCAGGCAACCATTAGAGGAGGAGTTGGTTTTTCTTACAATACTGGTAGTAGAATAGCAGTATTATTAGACGATATGCCACTATTAGGTGCAGATTTAGGAGATATCAGATGGACGTTTCTACCCATTGAATCGGCAGAGCAAATAGAGGTAATTAAAGGTGCCGCCTCAGTATTATATGGTTCATCTGCCCTCAATGGTACAGTTAACGTTCGCACTGGTTGGGGAAAAGAAAAGCCACAAACTAAAATTCAAATTTATCAAGGGATTTTGTCTGATCCAAAAAGGTTAGAGACTAAGTGGTGGAACAATGCCAGTCACCCTATGAATCAAGGATTATTTTACAGCCACAAGCAAAGCTGGAAAAAATTTGATTTGGTGGTATGCGGCAATTTAAATGCGGTACGCAGTCATTTAATGTACAACGACAATTTTAGAGCAAGAAATTACCTAAAAACCAGGTATAGGTTCAGTAAGAATTTTAGTGCAGGCATAAATGTCAACTTCATGTATGAGCATGGTGGGCGATTTTTTTTATGGCAGGATGCAGATTCAGGAGCTTTGAAACAATTCAACGATTTGGTTAGGAATGATTTCTTCAGAGTTTTTTCGATAGACCCACATGCAGATTGGCAAAAAGGCAAAAGTGCACATTCATTTAAGGCTAGGTTTTATCAAATTAGAAGGTTCACCGCTAAAACACCTACACCAAACGATAATGATGCAATTGCCAATATCTATGCATTTGATTACAATTATAAACGTGAGCTTATTAAAAACTTGCAATTAACTGCTGGTTCATACACAACTTCTCTTTGGGCAATAGGAAATGTATACAAAGGAACCTTTGCGGGTTTTAGTGCAGCTGGTTTTAGTCAGTTAGATTACCGGTACCACCGATGGAGTTTTGCCTTGGGGGGAAGGTATGAGGTAAATGGTTTAAATGAATATGCTGTGCCTACCGGACTATTAAAAAGGGTTGGAGCAAATTACCAAGTTGCCTCTAAAACATTTTTAAGGGCCAACTATTCAGAAGGATTTAGGTTTCCAACCATTGGTGAAAAATATGTGGATGATAAAGTTTCGGGCTTAATAATTTTCCCAAATCCTAATTTGGTTTCGGAAAAGGGTTGGACTGCAGAGATTGGTGTTCAGCAAGGATTTAGGATTGGTAATTTTAATGGTGCTTTTGATTTTGCTTTTTTTAACCAAGAATATGATAGCATGATAGAATTTAGGTTTGACCAATGGTTATCATCAGTTGATTACCCCAGTTTGCCTATTTTTCAAAGGGTAGGTTTTAAGGCTGTAAACATTGGCCAAACCCGCACTGCAGGGTTTGAAATTGGCATTAGTGGTGAAGGAAGAATTTATGATGTATTGATAAGAACCATTGGAGGTTATACCTATTCTTTGCCAGTTAATTTATCAACTGATCCGCAAATGGAAGATTGGGGTTATTACGGCAAGGCATTGTTTAATAGTATCGGTAAATTGGATAGTGCAAAATACCACAATGCCTTATTGCCATATAGAAATAGAACCACAGCAAAATGGGATATTGAAGGGACTTGGAAGAAATTTTCGATGGGATACTCTTTTAATTATTATAGTTCATACGAGAAAATAGACCAGTTTTTCACGGTGTTTATTCCAAGTTTTCAAACCTTTATTGACCGTTCTGGAAAGGGCAATTTTGTGCACAATGTAAGAGTCTCCTATCAAATGACTCAACAAAGTAGAATAGCCTTTTTAGTTAATAATTTTTTGAATGAGGAATATGCCACCAGACCAGGTAAAATTGATCCAATGCGAAGTTTTAATCTACAATTGCGCATAATGTTCTAACATTGCACTTTAAATGATCCATGAAAAGTAAGTCGCCAATTTTTGTTCTTTTTATTACTATTTTAATTGATTTATTGGGTTTTGGACTCATTATCCCAATTCTTCCGATTTTTGCCATTGAGTTAAAAGCTACCTCCATACAAATTGGATTCATTGCGGGTTTATATTCACTCATGAATTTTATTTTTGCTCCTTTTTGGGGTACTTTAAGCGATAAAATTGGTAGGCGGCCTGTAATGTTGTTGAGCATAATGGTAACCATGTTAGCTTACGTGTTTTTTGCTTTCACGCATAATTTAACATTTTTAATCATCTCAAGAATTTTTGCAGGAATTGGTTCAGCAAATATTTCTGCTGCCCAAGCTTATATAGCGGATATTACTGAGCCAAAAGATAGAGCCAAAAATATGGGATTGATTGGCGCTGCATTTGGCTTAGGATTTATATTTGGTCCGCCAGTTGGAGGTTATTTAAAATCAATAAGTGGTCCGGGAAGTGTAGATTTTGTTGGGTACGTAGCAGCAGGTTTGTGTGCCTTTAATTTGTTGTTGGCTTATTTTTATTTGCCAGAGTCTATCAAACATAAACAACCTGCAAAAACTTTTAGGTTCAGGCCAATAACTGATTTAATTTTTGAGCTCAAGAAACCTGTTATAAGTGAGCTTTTCGTGATAAATTTTATTTTTATCTGTGCGTTTTCCATGATGCAAATTACCGCCTCCATTTTATGGATAGATAGATATTTGTTCAATGAAAAACAAGTGGGTTTTGTGTTTATGTTTATCGGACTCACTTCGGCAATTGTGCAAGGTGGCTTTGTGGGCAAATTAACCAAGACGTTTGGCGAAAAAAAATTGTTACTAATAGGATCCATTTTAATGGCAATTGGACTTGGCACACTTCCTTTTGCGCCAGTTGATATGTTTTACTTACAACTAATTAGTCTTACTTGCATTGCGCTAGCTAATGGTTGCATAACACCATCTTTAAGCTCCCTTTTATCTCAAACTGCAGGAAGCAATGAGCAAGGGCAGGTTTTAGGTATGAACCAATCTTTTGGTTCTTTGGCAAGGGTTGCAGGTCCTGCATTGGGGGGCTTACTTTACGATGTTCATTTTACCATGCCATATATTACAGGAGGCGTGATGATGCTGTTTACCTATTGGTTGGCAACAGGTTTAGTAAAGCGATTAAAAAACCAGGAAATAGAAAAACCAATTTTGTAGGGGTTATGTTTAAAGATAGTTGAATGTAAATTACATGAATAAATTTAGAAATATAATTATTGCCTTAGCAATAATTGCGGCACTTTTGATACCAAAGTTTTTTTGTAGAGATAAAAAACAAGATGGGGCTGCAAAGCCGGGAGGTTTATCAAAAATACCTGTGAAAGTTGGAGTTCTTGTAATGAAAGATGAACAAGTTTCGCCAGCCTACCAAGTAAGCGGAACTTTAGAAGCAAACGAGCAAGTAAAGTTAAATAGTGAAACCCAAGGCCTTGTAACTAAAATTTATTTTAAGGAGGGTGCCAATGTAAAAAAAGGTGAATTGCTTTTGAAAATGAATGATGCCGATTTACAAGCACAATTGAAAAAGGCAATTGCCAATAAAAAACTCAAGGATGATAATGCCAAACGCAATGAGATATTATTGAAAAAAGAGGCCATATCGCAATCAGATTATGATATTTCAATGAACGAACTCAATGCCATTGATGCCGATATTGAGTATTTGAAGGAAATGATAAGAAAGACCGAAATTAGAGCTCCTTTTTCTGGAACAATAGGTTTAAGATATATCAGTGAGGGAGCTTATTTAACCCCTAATACAACGGTTGCTACCTTGGAAGATGAATCGCAGTTAAAACTAGCCTTTTCTATTCCTGAGAAGTATGCTATGAAAGTTAAAGTTGGCGACGATATTACCTTTTCAGTTAGTGGTTCAGATGAGATTTATAAAGCAAAAATTTATGCACGTGAGGCATCCGTATCGGATCAAACAAGGGCCATAAATATGCGTGCGCTGTGTGGCAATACCCAAAGAAAGTTAATGCCAGGTTTATTTGCAAGTATTAACTTAAAATTGGGTAGTGAACATGCTTCATTTATGATTCCTACACAAGCTATGGTACCAGTTTTAAAAGGTCAAAAGGTATATTTAGTTAAAGGTGATTCTGCTGTTGAGCAATTAATAAAAACTGGTTTTAGAAGCGATACACAAATAGAAGTCTTGGCAGGTTTATCCAATGGAGATTCTTTAATTGTTGATGGTATAATGTATATGAAAAGTGGTGTAAAGGTGAAGGCAATTAATAGGAAGAAATGAGTTTAGCTAGTTTAAGTATTAATAGGCCAGTTTTGGCTGTGGTTTGCTCCATTCTCATTGTTCTGTTTGGGTTAATCTCTTATAATTATTTGGGCATACGTGAGTTTCCAAGCATTGATCCGCCTGTTATTACTGTGCGAACCAATTATACTGGCGCAAATCCTGATATTATAGAATCTCAAATTACAGAACCTTTAGAAAAGGCTATAAATGGTATTGCTGGTATTAGGGCAATTTCATCTTCAAGTAACCAAGGTAGTAGCATTATTACTGTTGAGTTTAGCCTATCCTCTAATTTGGAAGAAGCTGCAAATGATGTGCGCGATAAGGTTTCTCAAACCATAAGGCAATTGCCTCAAGATATAGATGCACCGCCAGTTGTAAGTAAAGCAGATGCCAATTCAGATGCCATTGTTTCCCTTACTTTACAAAGTGATTCTAGGTCGAAACTTGCACTGAATGATTATGCAGAAAATGTTGTTTTGGAACGTTTGCAAACTATTCCTGGTGTAAGTAATATTCAAATTTGGGGGCAGAAAAAATATGCCATGAGGTTATGGCTCGATCCTGTAAAACTTTCTTCTTTTGGATTAACTCCTTTAGATGTGCGAGCCGCACTAGACAGAGAAAATATTGAATTGCCTGGAGGTAAAATTGCAGGCGATAATATGGAGCTTGCCATTAAAACACAAGGTAGGTATTCTACTGAAGAAGAATTCAACAGAATTGTGATCAAGAATTTAGGCACACAAGTGGTTCGTTTAGCTGATGTTGGCAGGGCAGAGCTTGGTCCTGAGAATGAAGAATCTGGCTTAAAATCCTCTGGTGTTGGCATGATTGGTCTTGGTTTAGTGCCGCAGCCTGGAGCCAATTATATTGAAATTGCTGATGAATTTTACCGCAGGTACGAGGCTATTAAGAAAGAAATACCACAAGATATTCGGATGGATATTGCCTTAGATAATACTAGGTTCATTAGAACTTCAATCACTGAGGTAACAGAAACATTGCTCATTGCTTTTTTATTAGTAGTATTAATTATTTTTCTATTTTTCCGCGATTGGCTTATTGCATTTCGCCCACTAGTAGATATTCCTGTTTCACTTATTGGAGCATTTTTTATCATGTATCTTTCTGGCTTTTCAATAAATATTTTGACCTTATTAGCCATCGTTTTGGCAACAGGATTGGTGGTGGATGATGGTATTGTAGTTACCGAAAATATTTTTAAGAAAATTGAGGAAGGCATGAGTCCAAGAGAGGCTGCAATTAAAGGAACCAATGAAATTTTCTTTGCTGTCATCGCCACATCCATCACTTTGGCTGTTGTGTTTTTACCTATTATTTTTATTGAGGGTTTTGTGGGCAGGCTCTTTCGAGAGTTTGCTGTGGTGGTTGCAGGAGCAGTGCTTATTTCTGCCTTTGTTTCCTTAACCTTAACGCCAGTGCTAAATGTTTATTTACAACGCAAAAATAAATCTCATTCAAAATTTTATGAAAGAACAGAGCCGTTTTTTGTGAACCTAAATAATGCTTATTCAAAGTCTTTGGATAAGTTGTTTAACAATAGATGGCAAGTATGGGTATTAATGGTCATTAGTGTAGGATTAATATTCTTAATAGGTAAAAACTTACAATCAGAATTATCTCCTATGGATGATAGAAGTTGGATGCGCGTGAGTTCAACAGCCCCCGAGGGTGCTTCCTATGATTACATGGAGAAATATATGGATGCTGTTTCAAGAATGATTGATGATTCTATTCCAGAAAAAAGGTTGACCTTAGTTGTAACTGCTCCGGGCTTTACTGGCAGTGGCGCTGTTAATACCGGCTTTGTGCGTGTTATTCTTCCTGAACCCAAAGATAGAAAGAAAAGTCAACAGCAAATTGCCCAACGCTTGCAACAACAGTTAGGGAATTTAACTGGTGCCAAATCATTCGTGATACAAGATCAAACCATCAGTGGTTCCGGAGGTTCTCGTGCTGGTTTACCGGTTCAGTTTATTTTACAAAATCAAGATTTCGAAAAAATACAAACCTACCTACCTAAGTTTTTAGAAGAGGTAAATGCAAGCAAAATTTTTCAAGGAGTAGATGTAAACTTAAAATTTAACAGACCCGAATTGGTTATCAGTTTTGATAGAGAAAAGGCTAAAAATTTAGGAGTGAGTGTTCAAAATGTTGCCCAAACCTTGCAGTTTGCCTATGGTGGCGTGCGTTATGGTTACTTTACAAAAACAGGTAAGCAGTACCAAATTATTGGTCAGGTTGAACGCGAACACAGAGATGCTCCTGTGGATTTAAAATCGTTGTATGTAAGAAATGATCGTGGCGATTTGATACAACTAGACAACTTGGTAAATGTTGTTGAGCAAAGCAGTCCGCCTCAATTGTATCATTACAATAGGTATAAAGCAGCAACAGTTTCTGCTGGATTAGCAACAGGTAAAACTATTGGAGATGGCATTGATGAAATGCGGAGGATTCAAAAAAAGGTTTTAGATGATTCGTTTTCGGCAGATTTGGGCGGCCCTTCAAGAGATTTTGCAGAAAGCTCCTCCAATACTTCCTTTGCATTTTTCCTTGCATTGGTACTTATCTATTTGGTATTGGCTGCCCAATTCGAAAGTTTTATTGATCCAATTATTATTATGTTCACTGTACCATTGGCCTTAGCAGGTGCACTCATTTCACTGTGGTATTTTGATCAAACCCTAAATATTTTTAGTCAGATTGGTATCATTGTATTACTTGGTTTGGTTACCAAAAATGGTATCCTAATTGTGGAGTTTGCTAACCAAAAACGAGCGCAAGGTTTGCCAAAAATGCAAGCGGTAAAAGAGGCCGCTGTTTCAAGGTTAAGACCAATTATGATGACCAGCATGGCAACTATTTTGGGTGCATTGCCAATTGCCCTAGCCCTTGGTGCAGGAGCTAAGAGCCGAACTTCTATGGGGATGGTTATTATTGGTGGTTTGTTGTTTTCTGGTTTTTTAACCTTGTATGTCATTCCAGTAGTTTATCAGTTTCTCTCGCGAAATAAAAGAATTTATTCCACACCTATAGAAAGCAATGATGATGAAGTTAAATAGAATTTTTTTTCTTGGGTTGATGTTTTTGTTGGGTCTTATTGCCAATGCCCAAAATGCATTAAGTTTAAAACAGGCTTTTGATATTGCATTGGAAAATAATTTCTCCATTCAAATTGCCAGCAATGATTTTGAAATTACCAAGAAAAATAATGTAATTGGAAATGCAGGAATGTTGCCCAATATCAATGGTGTGGTAAATCAAGATAACCAAGTATTAGATTCAAAACAAAAGTTCCTAAATGGAACAGAAAATAACAGATCTGGTGCAAAAATTAATCAATTAAATGCTGGAGTAGAGTTAAGTTGGACTTTATTCAATGGCATGAAAATGTTTGCCACTAAAAATAAGTTAGCTGAGTTTGAAGCTATGGGTGAAGTGCGGTTAAGGCAGCAAATGGAAAGCATGTTGATGCGCGTTGTTAAATCCTATTTAGATATTTTATTGTTAAAAGAGCAATTGAAATCTGGTCGTGAATTTATTGAGATCAGTGAAAAGAGATTGACTGTTGCAAAGGCTAAAACCTTAGCAGGTAAAAGTGCTAAATCGGAAGTATTAAATGCTCAAGTGAATTTGAACACTGATTTAGCAGAATTTAAGCGATTAGAAACCCAATATAAGAATAGTAAATTGAGTTTAAATCAATTGATGGGCAAAGAGATTTCTTTTAACTTTGAAGTCACAGATTCGCTCATACCTGCCCAAGCACTGAGTTTTGAAGTTGTTAAAGATTTGGCCATTAAAAATAACAGTGGCATTAGAATGGCTAAATTGAATAAAGATGTGGCTCAATTCCAATTGCAAGAGATAAAAGGCGAAAGGTACCCAAGCTTGCAATTTAAAAGTGGCTATAATTATAATCAACAGCAATCAGAGGCAGGTTTTTTACAATCTTCTAATACAAAGGGTTATCATTATGGGCTCGGCTTGAACCTAAGCATATTTAATGGATTTGATATTGATAGAAGGATTGGAAATTCTAAAATCTCCTTTAAAAATTCCGACCTTTTATTGAAAGATTCCTTATTGAAATTGGAAGTTGCGGTATCGCAGGCCTACAATGTTTATTTAAACAATGTGGATTTGTATCAATTTGAGAAATCCAATTTAGATGTAGCCAAACAGAATTTCGAAATTTCGCGCGACCAATTTGAACAGGGTATGATTAGTAGCAATGATTTGCGCATTGCCCAAGTAAATTATTTGGTAAATGTAAACAGGTTATTAATTGCTGCTTACGATTCAAAATTAAGTGAAATGGAATTGGAAAGATTAAGCGGTACGCTCGTAAAATAGTTTTGAATAACTATTTTTTAGTCTTGTCTTTTTTGCCCCCAAAAACAGAAACATTCACATATCTTTTTGGATTTTCCCTCACATCTTTTAATAATAATTCTAGCTGTGCAGATGATTTAGTCAAGTTGTCATAAAGTTCTTTGTCGTTAATCAATTTACCTGCACTGCCTTCACCACTATCAATTTTTTGGCTAATAGAAGCCAATTGTTTAGAGGTAATGTTAAGTTGATCAATGGTAGATTTTATGGGCGCTTGGGATAAAGAATCACTGAGGTTCTTAAAGTTTTTTAGGCTAGCTGCAATATCTGCATTGCTCTTGCGCAATGTTTCGGTAATGGTTTCCATGTTACCTGCAATGTTTCCTACTTTCCCTTTTTCGCTTTGTATGAGCAAATCTAATTGTTTGGTAGTGGTATTTAAATTACTCAAAATACCTGCTAAATCACTAATTCCAGCCGATAAGTTTGCGGTTCCACCTTCCGATAATACTTTTTGTAACTCACCTAAAACTTTATTCAATGAAACCATTACGTTCTCTGTTTTTTCTTTAACAGGAGTAATCATTTCAGAAATGGAGGCTGATAGACTGTGTTCTTGGGTACCTATTAAAGTATCGCCTTTTTTAATTGGGTTCAGCAAGGATGGAATGATTAATGAAATTACTTTGCCACCTAGTAAATCTAAGCTCACGATTTTTGCTTCACTACTTTTTGACAATTGAATTTTATCATCAACCAATAAAGTAGCCATAATTTTATTGGCACTGTCTGTTCTAATTAGGCTTAATTTTTCTACTTGCCCAACTTTAAGTCCTTTGAAAAAAATTGGAGTTGACTTTACAATGCCGTCTATATTATTATATACCACATAATAGGTATTTTGATTGGAGAAGAATTTTTTTCCTCTCAAGAAATTATAGCCAAAATACAAAGCGCCTAATGAAAAGGCTGCAAATAGTCCAATTTTTGCTTCTTTAGATATATTCAAAACAAATAGTTTTTTAACAAAAATAAGGAAATATTGCTCTTGTGCTAATTATTCTTGTTGGTGTTGAAGCCCTCATAAGATTTTTTATAGTCAAAAACAGCATTGGCTATCGCGCTGGCCATTTCATCAACTCCAGATTGGCTGCTTAAATATTCTCGGTCTTTTTTATTACTAATAAAGCCCGTTTCTATTAAAATACTTGGCATTTTTGTTTTCCATAATACCACAAAACCAGCTTGTTTCACTCCTCTGCTAGGACGTTTAATGCCAGTGCTTATTTGTGCCTCAGTTTTTGCAGCCAACTTAATGCTTTGATCCATGTATGAGTTTTGAAACAGAGAAAAATAGATGTGTGATTCAGGCGAATTTGGGTCAAAACCCTCATATCGTTCTATGTAGTTATCCTCGAGCATTACCACATTGTTCTCTCTTTTTGCTACATCCAAATTGTCTTCTGCTTTGTGCAAACCCATGGTAAAAGTTTCTGTTCCTTGGATAGTTGCATTTTTTGCAGAATTGCAATGTATTGAAATAAAAATATCTGCATTATTTTTATTAGCAATCTCAGCTCTTTCCCATAATTCTACAAATTTGTCGTTTGAGCGGGTGTAAATCACTTTTACTGTAGGCATTTGTTCTTTTATTTTTGATCCCAAGGCTAAGGCAATGGCAAGCGTAACTTCTTTTTCACGCACATTCCCATGAATACAGCCTGGATCATGTCCACCATGACCCGCATCTATAATTATTGTTGCAATATTTTTTTTATATACTTTTTTCGAGGCAAGGGGCGTTGCAGCAATAAAAAAGAAGATGAGCAAAAATGGCACAATTTTTTCCCACTTCGGTATATTCATTTGTTTATATAGATTTGTGCTCAACATTGAAAAAACTTTATTCATATTTATTACATTCAAGGCGTATTTGGTTTTTACCACGTTGTTTATCCGTTTTGTTTATTTTTTCGGGTGTAAATCTTGTTTTTTCTGCCAATAACAATGTTAATACAAAAATAAACACTTTACCCCTGAATCTTGCAATTAATACAAATAATATATTTTTAACCTATTGTAAATCAAATTTGTATATTTTTCCTGATTCAATCATCCAGCAGGTAAAATCAGTTTCCGATACCATTCCTTTAGACAGTAATTACCTGCCTCGAACTAAATCAGCTATAAAAAATAAAGTCAAGTACAATTCCAAAGACTCGATTGTGTATGATGAATCCTCAAAAAATACAACGCTTTATAAAGATGCTAAAATAAATTTTGATGAGTATGAAATGAAGGCAGCCATCATTAAAATAAATTTGGATAACAATACTGTTAACGCTACAGGAGAGAGAGATAGTTCTGGAACTTTAGTAAATACACCGATTTTTAAGCAAGGTGAAGAAACCTATAACATCGAAGAGGTAACTTTTAATTACCAAACTAAACGCGGGTTAATGCGTGAGTTTAGAACCCAGGAGGGAGATGGATTTATCAAAGGAGAAAGAGTAAAGCGCGATGAATACAATAATTTTTATATCAGAGATAGTTATTATACAACCTGTAGCGACCCCCATCCCCACTTTGCCATCAATGCAAAAAAATTAAAGGTAATTCCCGGCTCAAAAGTAATTACCGGGCCGGCCAATTTAGCAATAGCCGGGGTGAGCACGCCATTGTTTGTTCCTTTTGGAATTTTCCCTTTAAAGCGCGGACAACAATCTGGAATCATTATCCCATCTTATGGAAATGCAGCCGGTCGAGGTTTTTTCTTGAGACAAGGTGGTTATTATTTAGGATTGGGAGAACGTGCCGACTTAGCTTTAATGGGCGATATTTATGCAAATGGAAGTTGGGCAATTGGTGGTAGATTTAACTATTCAAAGCGTTACAAGTATAATGGCAATTTATTTGTTAATTATGCGCTCAACAAAGATGGATTGCCAGAAGATAGAAATTACAGAGCCTTCAATACTTTCAATATTAATTGGCAACATGCCATGGATCCCAAGGTTAAACCAGGTACTACTTTTAGGGCAGATGTAAATTTGCTTGGGAATCAATATTTGGCTTTTAATACATACAACACCAATAATACTGCTTTCAATAGTAATATTAACTCTTCCATTAATTACTCAAAATCGATGGGTAAAGGAAAATATAATTTGGCTACCAGTGCAAGAGCTTCCCAAAATACACAAACAAGAGACGCTACCATCACTTTACCAGATTTAACCTTTTCGGTTGCGTCCTTTCAACCTTTTAAACCTAAATGGAAACCTGTTGCTGATAGGTGGTACGAAAAAACAAGTGTCAATTATTTAGGTTCAATGCGAAATGTAATTACTACAAAAGATACCTTGCTGTTTAAGCCAAGAAGTGATTATGAAAGAAGTTTATACTTGGATTCTGTTATGCGCAACGGAGCAAGTCATGATATTTCTGCTCAAAATTCATTTAATTTTTTTAAGTATTATACCTTTTCGGTTAGCGGAAATTACAAAGAAACTTGGACTTTAAAAACAGTTAATAAGCAATATGATGCAGAAAATAAAACCGTTAAATCAAATGAGGTTAGTGGATTTGATCGTGGTTACCAATATTCATTCAGAGGCGGTATTTCAACCAGATTTTATGGAATGGTTCAGTTTAAAAAAGGCAGGTTACAGGCCATAAGGCATGTGGCAAATCCCGATTTAAGTTTCTCTTATTCGCCAGATTTTGGAAAATCTCAATATGGATTCTACAAAGATGTTCAAAGGGATAGTGCGGGAAACACCACTAACTATTCTATTTTCGAAAATTCATTGTTTGCTGGTCCTGGCAAAGGCCGTCAAGGGAACATCAATTTTGGATTAGATAATAATTTTGAAATTAAGTGGATGAAGGGTAAAGATACCTCCATGAAGGTTGAAAAAATTAAAATTTTTGAGAGCATTAGGGCAAGTGGTTCCTATAACATTTATGCAGATTCCTTGAAGTTAAGCATGATCCCAATTAGCTTTAGAACCACATTGTTTAAAACAGTAAGTTTAAATGGTGGGGCCAATTTAGATCCTTATGTAAATACTGTGGTTGAATCAAATGGAACGAAGTACTACCAAAGAATAAACCAATTTTATTTAAGCGAGCAACAAAAATTAGGGGTAATTACCAATGCCAATTTGGGTATAGGTGCAAGTTTAAATCCAGAGATGTTCAAAGGCAAAACGCAAGAGCAAAAAGATAGAAGGAAAAAGGAAATGGAGCTTGAGCAATTTACAGAGTTTACAATGCCATGGACATTAGGTTTAAACTATACAGTTAACTATGATTACCATTCAAAAATAAACCCAGCTGCTACTCAATTTGTTCAAACATTATCGTTTAATGGAAATTTGAGTCCTACCAAAAATTGGTATGTTAATTTTAATTCAGGATACGATTTTACACAAAAGAAAATATCCCATTTAGGCATTGATTTGCGCAGAGATTTGCATTGCTGGGAATTTACCTTTGCCTGGACACCGCTTTCTGCTTATGGTAATCAGTTTTTTATGTTCAATATCAATGTAAAATCGCCTACTTTAAAAGAGCTTAAAGTGCCAAAAAGAAAAGACTGGTTTGATAACAGAACCATATAAAAATTCCAATAAAATAGCTTTATTTTGAACCTCAAATTACTATTCTAATACTTAATACATGAAATACGTTATTCTCAACGACCTACATGCTTCACTTGGAGCAAAAATGATTGAATTTGCTGGATACAATATGCCAGTCTTATATGGCAATCTCATTCAAGAACATCTTGCGGTGCGCAATTCTGTTGGGGTATTTGATGTGAGCCACATGGGCGAATTTAGATTAAAAGGAGAGAAGGCATTGGATTTGATACAACTTGTAACCTCTAATGATGCCTCTAAATTAACTGATGGCAAGGTTCAGTATTCTTGCTTGCCAAATGAGGAGGGTGGAATTGTAGATGATTTATTGGTTTACCGTTTTACAGAAAACGAATACTATTTGGTAGTAAATGCCAGCAATATTGAAAAGGATTGGAATTGGATTTCCAAGCACAATACTTTTGGTGTTGAAATGGTGAACATGAGCGACGATATGAGTTTATTAGCTGTTCAAGGTCCGAATGCCATTAAAGCTTTACAAAAGCTTACAGAAGTTGATTTATCTGGCATGGAGTATTATACTTTTAAGGTAGGTACTATGGCAGGAATAGAAAATGTTATTATTTCTAATACTGGTTATACCGGCGCTGGGGGCTTTGAATTGTATGTTACAAATGCAGATGCTCGTAAAATGTGGGATGCCGTTTTTGCTGCTGGTGAAGAATTTAACATTCAACCTGTTGGTTTGGGAGCGCGTGATACATTACGTTTAGAAAAAGGATTCTGCCTGTATGGCCATGATATCAATGACGAAACATCTCCAATAGAGGCAGGTTTAGGTTGGATTACTAAATTTACCAAGCCATTTGTTAATCACGAACACCATAAAGCCATTAAAGAAAATGGTGCTAAGAAAAAGTTAGTTGGTTTTGAAATGATTGACAGAGGTATTCCTCGTCAGCATTATATAATTAAAGATTTAGCTGGTAACACTATTGGTGAGGTAACTTCTGGCACACAATCTCCTTCTTTAAACAAAGGGATAGGAATGGGTTATGTAAGCACAGAGAATAGTAAAGTTGATACAGAAATTTTCATAGAAATCCGCGATAAGGCCATCAAAGCCAAAGTGGTAAAAATGCCTTTCTTGTAATATTTATTGCCACCAAGACACCAAGGCACCAAGTTTTTTTTGAAAGAAAATATAAATAAATCTTGGAGCCATAAAGCCTTGGTGGCAATTTTTTTTTGTAGTTAAATTAATAAATCTTTGTGCCTTAAAGCCTTGGTGGCCTAAAATAACATGAACAAAGTAGAAGTAATTCATACACCTGCGTTATTGCCTCTTTATAATTTAAACGATAAGGTGGTTGTGGTGATAGATATTTTGAGGGCAACCACCACCATGTGTGTTGCTTTCAATACTGGGGTAAACAAGATATTGCCAGTTGCTACGCCAGATGAATGTCTCATGTTTAAGGAGTTTGATTTTATCATTGCGGCTGAACGCAATGCCGTAAAAGTGCCAGGTTTTGATATGGGTAACTCGCCCTTCGAATATGAAAATCCATTTTTAGCAGGT
>CAMCJW010000029.1 GCA_945875195.1 Chitinophaga pinensis
CCCAACAAAAAAATTCAATAAAAGAAGGAAAAAGAAAAATACCTGTTTCATTTACGTTGTTATAATTAATACCAATGTACGAAACTAATTATTTGATTGGTTATTTCCCTAATAATGCAAAACTTTGAACACTTTTTTCGCCCTCGCCATTGGCAGAATAAGTTTCCCAAACTGCCACATACAAACCAATATTGGCCTTCTCACCCTTATCGCTATCACCCGCCCAATGCAGTTCTCCACTGCTGCCTAGTACTTTTGAGTCGCATACCCTTTTAATAATTTGACCAGCATCATTGTAGATGTGTAAACTGCCAATATTTTTTTCTGTTTTGCATAAATAACTAAATACAATCACATCATTTTCGCCATCGCCATCCGGACTAAAATAAGCTTGATTCAATGAAAAATTTCCATTTTGTTTACCTGTTTTGTATTGTGAGTTTCTGGCGGTAGGCGTAGCAAATTGTTTCTCTTCCGCCGCGCTGGTCCAATTGTTTTGGTCTGAACCAAAAATGAATGGATTGATACGTTCTAAGCTAATGCCTTCTTTGTTGTTTAAAAAACTCAAGTGCATTTTTTCTGAATAATATAGGGAGTCTAATACTTCGTCCTTTTCATTAATGAGTAGCATATTTCCTTCATCATCGTTGAGGGATGGCAAGCTCATTTCAATGGCAGCATTTGGGTTTTGAACACCATACCATTTTTGTAAAAGTGCAGCATCAATACTAAAAGCCAAATACTCCCCAGGTAAGGCCATTCCTGCTTCTTGCGCTATGGGAATAGGTTCAACCCTAATTCCATTTTCATTGGAACTGGTAAAATACAAGCCCTTTAAATCTATTGTGTGGTTGGTGACATTATATAGCTCAATAAAATCATTCGAACCCGGTTTGGGATTAAATAATATTTCGTTCCATTGCAAATCTCCTTTCATCGCTTTTTTTGGAACTTGAAAACTAGCTGAGCTTATATTTTCACTTTTATTGAGCGCGCAATCACTTAACTCACCAATAGTAATTTCATAGGTTTGTGAGGTGTCAAATGCTGTTTCAAAAGTAAATTCAATTTGGTTCAAATTTCCATTTGCATACCTGTAGAAATTTGAAGGTATAGATTGATTTACTTTAAGATTATTATTTTTATTCAAACTCAAACTGTCTATGTCTTCATTAAAATTAATAAGTAACGTATTTAAATCAGGCATATAAATTCTTTTCATGCTTGGCTTGCTAGTATCTTTTTTAGTGCCCTTTACGCTGTTTTCTTTCCCAGGTGTTGCGCCATTAAAGCTTGTGCTGGCATGCCAGTTTTCCTGCTTGCCACAAGGGTTATTTACATCAATCATTTCCATACTGCAGCTAAAAACTTTTGCAGTATTGCTGAACCAATCTTGCGTATATTTTACTTGTTGCAACATATAGCCCATTGAATCTTTTAAGGTGAGTACATCACTATTGCTGAGCGATGGAAAGTAGGATAATCCTAGTACTTCACCATTTGGTTCAAACAGAGTAGCTTTGTCTTTGTGGCATAAAATAAGTAGGTGTTTGGGTAATAAGGTATAATCTGGAAGCCTTATATTGCTGCTGCCATCGTTCAGTTCCAGTTGAGAAAGTGAGAGTGCAAATTCGCTTCTGTTGTATAATTCTATGAACTCATGATTGGGGAAATTGCCTATTCTGGTTAAATCAAAATAGATTTCGTTGATCAAAATATCGTGTTGTTTGGGAGCTGCAATGGCTATGTAGGTAAACGACTTTGTTTGTATGCCAATATTGCCCAAGCAATCTGCTATACTGTCAATTTGTAAGCTATAGTTTTGTTGGTGTATTAGCGAATCTTGTAACACAACTATCATTTCATTTTGCTTACTTTGGTCATTATTTATTTCATTAATTTTTATACCATTTAGTTGAACCATGTTTTGATAAGATCCTTTTAGTTGTGTAGCCTCATTAAACTGCAATTTGATGCTAAAAGCATTTATCGGTTCAATAGATAGTAATTGTGGAGCAAGGGTATCTTTTGTAGTTTGCCAATTGGAGTTTATTGTGCCAGGAGTACCGCCCTTATTGTTATTGCTGGCCATCCAGTTGTTTTGTGCCTTACAAATTTGGTTTGGATTAATCAATTCTAAACTCCAACCACCTGCCTCTTTTTGGGTGTTTTTATAATAGCCTAAATTGTAATTAACTATATCAATGTTAACATTATTTTGATCTATGATACTGAGCATATCACCACCATTGTTTAAAGTTGGAAAGAAAGGTAGGGCAATTGTTTTTCCATAGCCTTTAAAGTTTGTCGAATCAATTTGATTGCATAAGATCACAAACTCACCCGGTGTCATAGTAAATGTGGGCAAGGTAACGGAGCTACTCGCGTCACTTAATTTTTGTTTACTTACATTCAAAGTATACTGGGTATTGTTATACAATTCAACATACTCTGCAAGCGGCAGGCCATTACTAGGCTCTGGGTCGGCCATTAATTCTGTAATCAATATATCTCCCAGTTTGATCCAATGAAGTTGCAGTGTAAATGTGGTATCAAGTGCATTGGCATTTTGGTCTTGCACACCAATTATTTTGCAGCTTATTGATTGGTCTTGAGGAATAGGTTTGCTAAAGATTAACTTAATTTCATTGTTTTCAAATAAGGTAGAAGCAGGTTGTATGCTATCCTCAATACTTACTTTAAAATTAAGGTTTGCTACAACTTTTTCATCAAAACTTAAGCGCAATGTATTGGGCTGATCCAATAGAACTGCCGTTAATACAGGTGCCTTGTTGTCAATTATAGGTTGGCCAATGTAAATATCATCGAAGAGAAAATTAGCAACATTGGTGCTTGTGTATTTGCACACCATGCCAAAATAGTTGGCATTGGCATAAGCAGTATCAATCGTACTTCCTTCCAAAACAAAGTTTGATTGCGCACTGGTATCCGAGTACAAGTTCCATTCTCCTTGCAGGCTGCGGGTAACCTTCAATTGCATTTGGTTGTTCGATTTACCAAGGGTTCCGGCCCTGCCTCTGATGATGCAGGTTCTTGTTAATCCACTTTGTTTGTAAAGTGAAATGCTATCTGTATTGCCCGTGCTTCCGCCCAATTGCACATAGAATCCATTGAATGCCGATTTTAAATTTGGTTGGTTTGCGCATAAGTATATGCGAGCGTTGTTCTGACTACTTGGGTTAAAAGCTAGTCGCACCCAAATGCGCCATTCTGTATTTTCTATTGGTTCAAACCGAGTATTTAAAGCAATTTCTCCGCTTGATCCAAGCCTTGCTGCTGTTTGTAGCTGTTGTTGGGTATTTACTACAAACAAACTATCATCGCCTTGCCAGCTGGGTTCAAGGCTAAAATTGCCATCTTTAAAGTCGTCTGTTGTTTGCGATTGAATGGCTGGGTTCAGACCAAAAAGAAATCCGAAAAACAAAATGGGGTAAAAAAAATGTTTCATGCTCAAAAATAATCAGGCAACACAAGAAGATTGTTTTATTTTCGCATTTAGTAAAAATTAAATGCAAGAAACTGGATTTTGAGCGCCGAGTTCTTCACACGGTTTTAAAAGAGATAAATATATGAAAGTAGCAGTAGTTGGTGCCACAGGCTTGGTTGGCGGTGTAATGTTAAAGGTTTTGGCTGAACGCAATTTTCCTGTAACGGAGCTTATTCCCGTGGCTTCAGAAAAATCAGTTGGTAAAGAAATTCAGTTCAAAGGTAAAGCTTATACCATTCATTCTATGGAGCAAGCAATTGCTGCTAAGCCTGCCATAGCCTTGTTCTCTGCTGGTGGTGGCACTTCTTTAGAATGGGCACCTAAGTTTGCTGAAGCTGGCATAGTGGTCATAGATAATTCTTCGGCTTGGCGCATGGATGCCAATACGCCTTTGGTTGTTCCCGAAATCAATGGAAGTGTAATCACCCAACACAACAAAATTATTGCTAATCCAAATTGCTCTACCATACAAATGGTCATGGTACTTAAGCCACTTCACGATGCATATAAAATAAAACGTGTAGTAGTGTCAACCTACCAAAGTGTTACGGGCACTGGTGTGAAAGCGGTTCAGCAAATGGAGAATGAGCGCAAGGGCATACAAGGTGAAATGGCATATAAGTATGTAATTGATAAAAATGCCATTCCACAAATTGATGTTTTTATGGAGAACGGTTATACCAAAGAAGAAATGAAAATGGTAAACGAAACCAAAAAAATAATGATGGATGATAGCATTGCTTTAACTGCAACCTGCGTGCGCATACCAGTAATGGGTGGACACAGCGAGAGCGTGAATGTGAGCTTTGAAAAGGATTATAACTTAACAGAAGTAAAGGCATTATTAGAAGCTGCACCTGGTGTAATTGTGCAAGACGATATTACTAATTTTATTTATCCTATGCCCCAACTAGCTTATGATAAAGATGAAGTTTTTGTGGGTAGAATCCGCCGAGATGAATCTACAGCCAACAGCCTTAATTTTTGGGTAGTGGCAGATAACCTCAGAAAAGGCGCCGCCACCAACGCTGTTCAAATTGCTGAGTATATGTTACAGCGTGGGTTTATTGCGGGATAAATAATAAGAGATTATAATTTATTATCATATCATCATGCCTTTGCTAAATAGAATATCAAATATGTTTCACCATGTAAAGTGTCTATATACCCTTATTTTTCTAACGTTTTTATGTTTTTTTTGGCCTTCTAATTCCTTAAATGCACAAAACTTTTCACCATTTGTGTTTCCTCTTAAACAAACAAATAGTTGGGATGCTATAAAGCTTTTTAATGATACACTTTATTTTAGTATAGGTAACAATATCCAAAGTGAGGGATTCTCAAACAGAATAATAAAAGTGAGTAAAGAGTTAAGGTTTGGCGTTGTTTCTAATTTTCTACCATATTCTAGTGAAGGGAAATTATTTAATGGAAATAATGAGTTAATTTGGTGTAATAGAACACAAGATTATAGAAATACAAGAAATTGTCAATTTACTGTTTTCAATAAAAACGGAATACCTATCGGTCCAGTAGTAATTGGTGACACATCTAATGATGTGAATTCAATTGCTGAAATAGATAAGGTTTTGATACTTTCTGGTGATTATCGTCCTCCAACCTCGCAATTTGGCTGGTCGGGTTTTCTGGCAAGTTACAATATAGATGGCAGTAAAATATGGGAAAAGTATTATCGAATCAATAGGGATGGTTTTAGAACAACAAGTTTTGATTATGTGTACCACACCAAAAACAACGAAATTTTGGTTATTGGCAGGTCGCAAAAAGACAGTGCAGGTATTTGGCAATCAAAGGTTATTTCTGCATTATTTGATACAAGCGGTAATTTATTAGAGATAAAAAGTGAACTAGATTCTTTAGGTTGGCAATATGATTTCGTTTTTGATATGTTTCGCTTACCTAGGTTATATTATATTTCAAGCTTACAATTAAATGATAGTACATATGGATTATTGGTATATAATCAAGAAAGCCAGTTAAAATTTCCAGCAAGATGGGTGTTCTTTAACGACAAGGGAAATGTAATTAGCCACAGGAAGGCTTGGATGTATAGAGATACAGTCAACCATCCTTTTTTATTTAATTCTAGTTTTAAAGGTTTGGTAAAACGAATAAATGGAGATGATTTTTTAGCACTTACATTTTTTAATGATTCTATTGACCGACAAAGAATGATAGTTTTGGATAATGAATTATTTATAAAGAAAGTTTTACCCGGAATAGCTGAATATGATAGAAAAAACTCACAAGCTGGATTGTCAGCATTTGCAGAAGATGACGAAAAAAACTTTTATCAACTTAGATTTCTAGCCATTGACTCTATAACTGAACTGGATTATTACGGCAGCCTAGTTTGCAAAATAGACAGTAATGGTAAACTTCTTTCTAACGGTCCATTGTTTCCAGTGGGTTTAAATCCAATAGGTTATTTTAATGATATTTTGGTTTACCCGAATCCTGTAAATCATGAGGTTAATATTAGTAGTGATAAAATCAAAAAAGTCGATTTGGAAATATTTGGGGTTGAATCGAAGTTACTATATAATGATACATTTAGTGGCAATTACCAATTTCACATGGATAATTTCCCCTCAGGGCTATATTTTTTAAGACTTTCTGATGAATATGGAAATAGTTTGACCAGAAAGATAATCCGTAATTAAACTCAATAAATACTTAAAGTAGATACTTTATAAATATAGTTAATAAAATAAGACAACGACTACTAACAGTACCTACAATAAATTAGCTGTTCAGCGCTCCGCAGACACCTAACAACCTCTCGTTATAATTAACCTGAATTAAATAGAATTTGATTTAACCAAGGAATTCCAAATTCATCTAAAAATTAGATTAACCTGAATACCTCAATAACTTTTTTAAATTAATAATTAAGTTATGTCATAAACTTATAGTTTTGTGAGGTTGATAGAAATTACAAACCATCCTTTAGCTTAATTCCATGAGCCTCCCAACATTCTCCAAATCCCAATTAGCCTTGCGCAACGGTCAAGACCGTGACGAGATTTGGGTTGCCTACAAAGGCAAAATTTATGATGTAAGTAGGAGCAGGTTATGGCGCAATGGCAAGCATTACGAGCATTGGGCAGGGCAAGACCTTACAGATGAATTACCAGATGCACCCCACAACGAAAAAGTATTTGATAAGTTTGAAGTAGTTGGCCTTTTAGCCTAATTACCTTTTTATTTTAACCCAAACCGGACAATGGTCCGAGTGTATTTCGTTGGGTAAAATACCTGCTTCTAAAAGGTTATTGCCAATTGGTTCAGACAGCATACAATAATCAATGCGCCAGCCTTTGTTGTTGTTGCGGGCATTGGCTCTATAACTCCACCAACTGTAATTATGCGGCTCGGCATGCAGAGTTCTAAAACTATCTATAAAGCCAGAATCAATAAAGGCTTGCATCCAATCTCTTTCCTCAGGCAAAAATCCACTGCTGTCTTTGTTACCTTTTGGGTCGTGAATATCTATAGCTCTATGGCAAATATTGTAATCGCCACAAATGATTAAATTGGGTCTGGTTTTCTTAAGCTCATTGATATAGTTCTGGAAGAATGCAAGCCAAACCATTTTATATGCTTGACGAGTATCGCCGCTACTGCCGCTTGGCATGTATACACTGATGATGCTTAAGTCGCCAAAATCTGCTCTTATCATTCTTCCTTCGGTATCAAACTCTGGTACCCCAAAACCATACTCCACATGATCTGGTTTTTGCTTTGAATAGATAGCAACTCCGCTGTATCCTTTTTTTTCTGCACTGAACCAATGCTGGTGCTTGTATCCTGCAACCTCATATAAATAAGGTTCCACCTGATTTTGTATGGCCTTGGTTTCTTGAAAACAAAACACATCGGCATTGCTGCTTTGCATAAAATCTACCAGCCCTTTGCTCTGAGCCGAACGAATACCATTAACATTATAACTAACTATTTTCATCTGAGACAAATATAATTCAGAATTAAAAAACGTGCACGATATTTTAATTTTAAAAAAATTAAATTTTATGCTCGTTTTTCGTCACTTTTGTAAATCAATGGATTTAGAAATTAAGAAGTCGAGCATAGCAAATGCCGGTAAGGGATTGTTTGCTAAAGCAATTTTTAAAAGGGGCGATCGCGTTATTGAATATACTGGGGATATTATTACCTGGGCAGAATGTAAAAAACGCAATGAGAAATTGGATGGTGTGGGTGCTTATTATTTTTATGTTTCGGCGAGAAAATGTGTAGATGCGCAAAATTGCCTCGACTCATTAGCACGTTATGCCAACGATGCTTCGGGAATTGTGCGCATTCCTGGCATTAAGAACAATGCTCGTTTTGAGGTAATTAAGGGTAAGCCATATATCATTGCAAGTAGAACTATAAAGCCTGGAGATGAGATTTTTGTTGGGTATGGCAAGGATTATTGGGATGCCATGCGAGAAAATGGGTTCGACCCAACCCATAAAAAGAAAAGTAAGAAAACTTTAGATGAAGCGCGTGAGCACCATTTGGTGCCCAAAAGGGAGGCCAAACATTAAGTTTTTTTTTACAAAGATTTTTTTTTAAAATTGAGCCTTAATCGGTAATGGTGATTAAGAAAATCGCTAAATTTGTTTGTTGTAAGGGTTTTGAAATAATTTGTGCAGTTGAAATGAATAATTAGAAATTAAAAAATGAAGTTAAATATAAAAATAGGTATAATGTGTGTGTTAGGTTTTGTTGCGAACCAAACCTTTGCGCAAGTTCAAGATGAAACTACTCCGGGTTATGATTTTTCTGCACCACCAGATTCTACCGTAACAGATACAAGTGCCATTCCTGCGCCTGCTGGTCCAATAGATCCTTTGTTAAAGAACTATGATCGCATTGTTTTGGTTATTGATTCTGCAACCAATCTCATAACTTATTATGGCGTGGTAGAGCAAGAAGAAAGTGGTTCCGATTCACTTTATTTAAGAGCTAAGCGCTGGGCTGCTGCCAACCTTGGTAAGGACATTAAAATTGAAGTAGACAAGCGCAATCAAAAGATAACCTATGTTGGATCCATTCCCGCCTATGCATACTTAAACAAGTATTCTAAACGCAGCATCGGTACTTTTGAATTTAAATTATCTTTTCTAATAAAAGAAGGAAGATACAAATACCAAATCACCAACTTGGTGCACGAAGGTCTAAAACCTGCGGATGGCGGCAAAGGTCCGCGTAACTATTTTGAGTATTATTATAGCTCTACCACCAAAGTAAGAGAAAATGATAACATTCTGAGGAATGCAGACAAAGACATCTTAAAATTGATTGAAAGTATTAAGCTAGCTTTACGCGAACCAATTATTGTAGATGAAGATGACTGGTAGACTTAAGCGCTTACCTTAAAATAAAAATCGCCATTTTCGTGTTCAATTGCTTGGGCATAACTTAAAGCCTCTAGCTTGTTATTGCTTAATTTATATGCACTATACCCAATTGGTTCAAGCAGATTTAACAATGCTTTCCTGTTCTCTGCTGTTGAAATTTCTATCTGAATAATTGGCTTACATCTGCTTAAAGTAGCCATCATTTGAGGGAACAAAATTACCTCATAACCTTCTACATCGCACTTTAAAAAATCTATCTTGGTAATGCTGGCAAACAATTGATCAGGCACCTGCATATCCACTTCATAAGTTTGTGTGCTTTGGTCTGTATTGTTCTCAATAACCTTGGTAAGTCCGTGCCTAAATACACCGTCTATCATTGGCGTACCTAAGGTAACACGTTTTTGTTCTGAACCCAAAGCACATTGATACAGCGTAATATTTTGTAAAGCAAACCTACTGGTGTTTTTCAAAAATACCCTTGCAAACAAAGGCACAGGCTCAATGGCATAAACTCGCCCAGTGGCCCCAGCATACTTTGATAAAAATACCGAATAATAACCCACATTTGCGCCAATATCTACGCAAGTAAATCCGGGCTGAACCAATTCTTTTAAGTAAAATAATTCGGGGTACTTTTCTTTTAGTTTGCCCGCAGCAATTAACCTAATGTAGGCATTGCTCACCAAGCCTAAATAAGATTCGGTTCCAAGCATTTTTAACAAGAGTGAGCGTAGTTTTTTTTCCATTTATTCTTATTTCACTTCCTCAAAATCTACGTACTCACCTAATTTATCTGGTTTCTCTTTCTTTTTTTGACCAACCTTTGGGTCAATGGTTATAGTACCTTCATCCTCATCTCTGTGAGTTGGATTGGGTTGTTTAGGTGCTTGTTGGTTAAAATGAAAAACATTGATCCTAAAGCCGCCAAATACATAACGGAAGATGGTATAAAACAGAAATAGATAAAAAAGAAATTTTAGCATAACTCCTCTAATTGAGCTTACAAAGATGCAAAAAAGATAGGGCTTATAAAACTATTCTGTCTACTTCTTTTGAAAGTTCAACGACTTTCCATTCACACAATAGCGTAGCCCAGTTTTATCTTTCGGACCATCATTGAAAATATGGCCAAGGTGTCCGCCACATTTGGCGCACATAATTTCTGTGCGCACCATGCCGTAACTGGTGTCTGTGCTGGTAACAATTTTGGTGGGATCTAAGGCTTCAAAAAAACTTGGCCAGCCACATCCACTATCAAATTTACCATCTGAGCTAAAAAGGCTATTGCCGCAGGCTGCACAAGTGTAGGTGCCTCCATCATAATTTTCCTCTAAATCGCTTGTAAATGGGCGTTCAGTGCCTTTTTCTCTGAGGATATTGTATTGCTCTGGGCTCAAAGTTTTTTGCCATTCAGCTTCACTTTTTTGAACCTCGTATTTTTGGTCTTTCTTAATTTCTTGGTGTTTTGTTTCGGTTACCATTTTAGGGCTTGATGATTTTAAAGGTTTGTTGTCCTGAGCGCTGCACGACAGATAGAAAAAACATACCGGAAGGAAGCTCATTTTCCAATTGAATAAACGTTTCATGTTGTAGTGTTGTTTTGGTTTCTAAAACTATTTTTCCTGCCAGGTTGCGCAAAACAATATTTGCTTCTTCTCCTGGTAGGTCCGATTTCAATATCAAGGTATTCTCAATTGGGTTCACCACGCTTATTAGGTTGTTTTCTGCTATGGTCAATTGAACAATTGGCGAATAACTAAAACTTCCATCAAAATCGGTTTGTTTGAGTCGGTAGTCTATAACGCTACTGCCGCCTAAATTGTTGTAGAAACTTTGGTCGCTATAAAAATAATTGCTCACCTTATTGCTATTTCCTTTGCCATTGATTTTTGCAATACTTTCAAAATTTGCACCTACAAACTTTCTTTCCACTTCAAAATGGGCATTATTTATTTCGCTGGCAGTGCGCCAAACCAGGTTTATTTGTTTCTCCTCGGCCCAAGTTGCTTCAAAGGAAAGGTAATTAACAGGCAAGGCTATCACACCAGAATTTAATATACTTGTGGTGTTATAGTTGGTAGCTTTTCCCATCCCATTGTATTCAACCACCGTAAAATAATAAACCACATTTTGGTTCAAACCGCTTATTTCTATGCTTGAACCCATACCGTTATATACCACAAAATTGCCAGAGCCTATTTGGCTGCCTGAACCAAAAGCATTGTTAGCTGTATAAGTGAAAGAATCTAATGGGAGCGCGTTTACCGCCGATCCAGCCCTAGCTAGTACCAATCTTTTTTGACCATTGCCACTCTTCCAAGAAATTATTGCGGTATTGGTGGTATTGCTTTTGAGCACAAAATTGCTCGCAGCTATAGTTGGTTCAAACGCACCTGCGCCTCCCCAAATTCTATTCACATATTGCGGACTATCAATAAATGGATTGCGGTTAACTTGGTAGCCAAAAACGGCGTTGTTTCTATTGATTTCCTTCACACTTGGTGGATCTTGGTTATGCCATTTTACCAAAACATTTATAAACCAGGCATCGTAAGCAGGAAATGAGTTGCCCGCCAAAACTTCATCGGCATTGCCATTAATTTGCCAACTAGCAACAACATTTTCGTAACGGGTTGCCATATATAAATAACTCCTTGCTAAATCTCCTTTGTAATCATCAATGGGTTCAAACACAACACCTGTAAAACCCGCAGTAGTATTTGCTCCCAGTTTTCCACCTTGTAAACATATTGTAGTGGCAATGGATACTTCTCCGTGGGGTGAATTCCCACGCACTCCATTTACCTTTCCATCTGTTGGGTAAATATGGTACATATCAGAAACCATTGGAGATGCTGTAGCAAACCAACTTTGTGGAAAACTGTGTTCCCTATTATAACAATCGCCTTCAACAGCATAACTGCCGCATTGGTTGGTGCTAAAAGTAAATTCGTAAGGCGATGGCGCATCTAATTTGGTAGAATAAATATCCCAAACTTTGCCATTATAAAGAGGGTCGGTGGTAGAATAAGTTGCCCACAAACCACTACTACCGCTGCCATAAGCAGTTACTGTATGACCCAAAATTTTATTATATAAGGCCGTTTTTAAGCTTGCCCCATTGCTTGTTGAGCTAATGGTATTATAGTAAGTTGCTGCATTGGTTCCAGTTGCAGGCGTTGATGTAGCATTGCCCAGAACAATTACATTTTGGGTGGTGCTTCCTAAACTTACATTGCTAATACTACCACTTTTGCTTCCAGTTGTATAAGGACTAAATTTAACGTA
Organism: Chitinophaga pinensis; assembly: GCA_945875195.1. GTDB lineage: Bacteria > Bacteroidota > Bacteroidia > UKL13-3 > UKL13-3 > B1. Next base: position 12,187 of record CAMCJW010000029.1, read on the forward strand.
AATGGTGGTGTTAGCAATAGTTCCAGCAATAGGCATTATTGTTAAACTAGACGAATATCCTTCATTATAATTGATAGAAACTTCAAAATGTTCAGGGGCAGTAATTACCAAATTGGCGCTTAACGAGGTTCCGCTTAGGGTAAAGCGTTGAGCATCGGAGGCAAAATATATGGGGCAGTTGCCAAAAGTGGGCAAGCTAGCTGCAGAAACAACAATGGTGCCCGCCTCGCAACAGAATGAAGTTACTAATAAAAGAATTGAAAATAGTGCTCTGAACATATTGCAAAAATAGGGAATTGGTATCAAACAAAATTAAGTACTATGGCTATTCATACTTTACTTTTCATTCATAGTTAAAGTGGATTTACCATGCATGGAAACTAAAAATCTAGCACAATTGTACTTTTTTTAAAAGCTAAAATGCGTGAATTATGTAAGTTTAGTTCATAGTTATGTAATTTCATTAAGTATAGGTAGCCTATTTTCACCAAAGTTATTTATTGTAATAAAGTTGTTAAATGGGCCGTTTTGTTGCTAAATTTTGATGTATTGAAACAATGACTTGTATACTTTTATCTTTAATAATCGCTTTCACAAACTAGTTTGAATAATTTTAATGCTTAAAACACCACTTAACATCTTGTTAGCAGATGATGATATTGATGACCGTCTTTTCTTTAGTAAAGCTTTAAAGGAAATGCCTTTTTCAACAAAACTCGCTACTGTTCATGATGGAGATGAGCTTATGAATTACCTGAATATGAATTTAATCAATCTTCCCGATATTTTGTTTCTTGATTTAAGCATGCCTCGTAAAACCGGATTTGAATGTTTGTTCGAAATAAAAGGAAATCCAAAGTTGATGAATATGCCTGTTGTGATGTTTTCTACCTCCTTTAAAAGTAACGATAAATATGAATTGAGCATGATAGAAACCCTTAAAGGGATAGGTGCACAAGATTATATTCGAAAACCTGATGAATTTTTATTGCTCAAACAGGCTATTCAACCTATTCTCTTGAAAGAAATTGAAAAAGGAGAACAAATAGTATAAATGATGATTTGTAATCGGTAACATTCACTGAAAGATTTTTTTGCATAACTATTTATATACCAAATCAATGCCTTTAAAACAACTGAATATCTTACTTGCAGACGACGATGTAGATGATTGTATTTTTTTTAAAAAAGCTTTGGAAGAATTATTACTAGCTACAGATGTTACCGTGGTAAATGATGGAGAAAAACTCATGCAACAACTCACGAGTAAGGATAGTGAATTGCCCCATGTACTTTTTCTAGATTTAAATATGCCCCGCAAAAATGGCTTTGAATGTTTAGCTGAAATAAAACAAAATGAAAAATTAGCAGCACTTCCTGTAATTATTTTTTCTACCTCATTTGAACAAGGTGTGGTGAATCAACTTTATTTGAGTGGTGCACAATATTTTATTCGCAAACCCTCTGAATTTGAACAATTCAAAAATATCATTCATCAAACCCTATTTTTAATTGCATCGCAGCTTGCTTCGAATAAAACTGGAAAAATTAGGCAACCAGAAAAAGAAGATTTTGTATTGGTATTAGTTAAATAGAAGGTTTGGCTCCCCATAAATCTACTATTCAAATTTTAACTAAGAGAAATTCAAACTCAAACCAAAGCAATTTTATGATTCAATAGCATGGAGAAAAAAAAGATGCCACAAAAGGTACACAGCCAAACAATAATTGAGGCTAGTATAGATCCACTTGTAACTATCAACAGCGATGATGTAACCGAACAAAAATGGGTCAAAGATTTACGCATTGCCAATATAGAACTGGCTTTTCAAAACAATGAAAAAGAAAAACGGGCAGCAGAGTTAGCAATTGCCAACAAAGAGCTAGCCTTCCAAAATAATGAAAAGGAAAAGCGCGCAACTGAGTTAGGTGTTGCCAACAAAGAGCTTGCTTTTCAAAACCATGAAAAAGAAAAGCGCGCAGCAGAGCTTGTTATTGCCAACAAAGAACTTGCTTTCCAAAATGATGAAAAGGAAAAACGAGCTGCAGAATTGGGAATTGCCATCAAGGAACTTGCCTTTCAAAATGGTGAAAAAGAAAAACGAGCAGCGGAATTAGTCATAGCCAACAATGAACTTGCTTTCCAAAACGATGAAAAAGAAAAGCGTGCGGAAGAATTGATTATTGCCAACAAAGAGCTTCTTGCTTTTACTTACATTTCAAGTCACGATTTGCAGGAACCTTTAAGAAAAATACAAACTTTTATCACAATAATTCTAGAGAATGAAAATGAAAACTTGTCTGAAAATGGCAAGTATAATTTTGAGCGAATGCAATTGGCGGCAGGAAGAATGCAGCAACTTATTGATGATTTACTTGCGTTTTCTCGCGTTGCCACCACCGAGTTAAATTTTGAAAAAACCAACCTCAATCAAATAATTGAAGAGGTAAAAGCAGAACTAAAAGATACCATTCATGAAAAGCAGGCAACCATTGAAATTGGCGAGCTTGGAACCCCAAATCTCATTGCTTTTCAGTTCAGGCAGCTCATGTATAACCTCATCAGTAATGCACTCAAATTTTCAAATCCAGAAATACCTTCATATATTATTATCACCAAAAGAATGGTTAAAGGACACGAAGTGAATAATGAAAAACTATCAAAAGGGAAGAGTTATTTTCATATCAAAGTTAAAGACAATGGCATTGGCTTTGAGCCGCATTTTAGTGAACGTATTTTTGGGGTGTTTCAGAAACTTCATGGCAAAGAAGTATATTCCGGAACGGGCATAGGATTGGCAATTGTAAAAAAAATAGCGGAAAATCATAACGGTATTATTGCTGCAACCGGAGAGTTAAAAAAGGGTGCTACTTTTGATATTTACATTCCCTCGAACTAATGAGTGAATTTTCGGGTTATTAGAGAATTGATATTTTTAAAAGTAACTCAAAATACCAGAAACTAAATTGTATAAAAGGCATGCATACCATACCTTTGCGGGAGTAATAAAATTACCATGCAATCAAAACACAACTGGACAACTTTAAAAGAGTACAAAGAGATTCTATACCAATTTTATGAGGGTATTGCTAAAATTAGCATCAACCGCCCGCAAGTTCACAATGCCTTTACGCCATTAACCGTGAAGGAAATGAGTGAAGCCATGGAATTGGCTCGCCAAGATGAAAATGTTTATTGCGTAATCCTAACTGGTGAAGGCGGACAAGCATTTTGCAGTGGGGGTGATCAAAGCGTGCGCGGCCATGGTGGCTATGTGGGCGATGATGGTGTGCCTCGCTTGAATGTACTGGATTTACAAATGCAAATTCGACGCATTCCTAAACCAGTAATTGCCATGGTGGCTGGCTGGGCCATTGGTGGCGGACATGTTCTACATGTAATCTGCGATTTAACCATAGCCGCAGAAAATGCAAAATTTGGGCAAACTGGTCCAAAAGTAGGAAGCTTTGATGGTGGCTTTGGTGCTGGATATTTGGCTCGTATAGTAGGGCAAAAAAAGGCACGCGAAATCTGGTTCCTTTGCGATCAATACAATGCCCAAGAGGCACTTGATATGGGTTTAGTAAATAAGGTGGTGCCGCTAGAAATGTTGGAAGATGCCACCATTGACTGGTGCAGAAAAATTATGGAGAAAAGTCCAATTGCCTTGCGCATGTTAAAGAGTTCTTTCAACGCTGAACTCGATGGCCAAGCAGGTATACAAGAATTGGCTGGAAATGCTACCTTATTGTATTACATGAGCGAAGAAGCCAAAGAAGGCAAAAACTCTTTCTTAGAAAAACGCAAACCCGATTTTAAGAAATTCCCAAAGTTTCCTTAAAATTGGTTTAATAAAATGAGTAACGCAGAAAACAATCCTTGGAAATTAATTGCCTCCAAAACGGCTTATGAAAATAATTGGATTGAAGTGCAGCACCAAGATGTCATTACACCGGCAGGTAATCCCGGAATTTATGGTGTAATCCATTTTAAAAACCTAGCCATTGGTATTATTCCTTTAGATGAAAACAACAATACTTGGATTGTTGGCCAATACCGGTATCCGCATAAAAAATACACTTGGGAAATACCAGAAGGAGGAGGCAAAATTGGGGTTGACCCCATTGATTCTGCCAAGCGTGAGTTGCAAGAAGAATGTGGCATTATTGCGCACCATTGGGAGAAAATATTGGAAATGGATTTAAGCAATTCTGCTACCGATGAAAAAGCAATTTTATATGTAGCCAGAAATCTCGAATTTACCAATTCTGAGCCTGAAGAAACCGAAGATTTACAGGTAAAAAAAGTGCCATTTGAAACCTTATTTCAAATGGT
>CAMCJW010000030.1 GCA_945875195.1 Chitinophaga pinensis
CTTGAGGCCAAGAAAGTCAAAGATTATAAATTACAAGCAAAAAGGTACGCTTCAATAGCTATTGTTTATTTTGCAACGCATAATTATTTTTTAGGAACTGCCGCACTTGTGGCGGCTGGTGTAGCGACCAAGAATAAGCACTCTGCACAGGAAAATGAATTCGCTTATAATCGTGGTAAAAATTGGTTAAGCAATGCAAATGATTACTATTTGACTGACTTAGTTGGTGCAAGAGTAAATCAAACCACCCTAAATTGTAAAGTAGTAGCAGATTTACAGTGTAGAGATTTACGTAAAAACCCAGTGGGTTCTGGTGTTCCAGCAGTAAATGTAAAAGTAAATTATAGTTTTAATACTACAGCTCCTTCTTGTGCAGTTCAGCCAGTCAATATTACCTATGCTAATTACCATTTTATGGGTCACGACAATACTCCATGGAATGGCCCATGCACAGGTTTTGAAACCATCATTCCAACATGGAAAACAACCTATTATTACAAGCCAAATGATGGAATAGTATTAGCGGAATCGGCAAGCAAGAAGATTTTGGTTAATACAAATGTCAATCCTTTAAATACACATGCAATTGTTAGAATGGATAAAACAAACCATGATCAAATGAAGAATAGTGTTGAAACAAAAAAAGCACTATTGGTTTTGTATGGCGGGGATAAATATGGTCAATTTTTTAAAGTAGATATTAGATAATGAAAAACAAAAACTTACTATACCTAATTATTGGTATATTATTGGTTAATTATTCATGTAAAAGTAAGGAAGAGGTGTTAAAGCCTCTTCCTCTCAATACAAGCAAATTAGTCTTAGATACATTATGGCGATCCTATATAGGTAGTTATAGCAATAATCCTATTCTAAATAGTAATAAAGACATTTTAATGAGTAAGATTTTTGATAACCCTGAAGGTGAAATATTTAAATTATTTGATGGCAGCACAGGGAAGTTAAAATGGGAATGGCATGATTATTTTGATTTCGAGGAAGGTTTTTTTTCCAGTAGACATATTGTTAAAAATGATATTATCATATTATGTGGTGGAAGGAATACTTATGGACTAAATATATTAACTGGTAAAACCATTTGGAGAAATCAAATGGCAAATATGTATGGTGAGCAACAAATTTACGAGGACATGGATGGTTATGTTTACCAAGGTTATGTTGATGCAGTTAATAATTATAAAAGCTATGTCTATAGAACCAAGTATGATGAGGGTAAATGGGAATTAGTATGCACCTATGAGGATAGCTCTAAAACTTATGGTAGAATGTATTCTAACCCGATTACATTTTCCACAAATGATAAAGGCGAAAAAATGATGATTTATACCATGTACTTGGCATCTAAAACAGATAATACCAAATATAGTTCAAAGATTTTTGGATACAATATGGTTACCAAGCAATTTGATTGGATTAAAGATTATTCGGATAGGTACTATGAATTGAATGTCTGTAAAATGGGTAGCGCCAATGGAAAGGTATATACTTTTGCCGTATATGGAGCCAATAGATTTTTAGTTGCCTTTAATGCCAATGATGGAAGCATAGCATGGGAAAAAAAGTTGCCAAATTTTGGTGTTGGAATATATATGTATAAAAACACAATTATACCTTTATGCAATGGTGGAAATCCAGTAACAGCTTATGATTTAAATACTGGAAATGCAGTTTGGCAACAAAATTTCAATGCTGATCAATTATCAAATTTAAATTTTGATTTAAGTGATTCCAAAGTATTCAAAAACTATTTGCTCTCAACCCAATGTGACCACCTCCTTGTCCTCAACCTCGACAACGGCGCCATTGTTTATTTCAAAGACATTTCACTTCCAAACGGCTGCCTACAATTTGGCTTGGAAATAAATGAGGAGAAGCGTTGTTTCTATGTGCAGGACAGGATGTCGGTTGTTTGTTACAAACTGCCGGACGAGGTAAAATATTAAACTATGTCATTATAAAACCCAAATAAAAATAACTATGAAGCCTACAAAATTCCGTTTACTAACTTTGATTTTTATCTTTACTATTTCAGCAAATGCGCAGGTAAAGGTCACCAATATTTTAGGTGTGTCACCTAGTTTAACCCATACTTTTAATGCCTCCAATTCCCCATTTTCCTTAGTTTTGGATAGGAGCTATTTGGTTGATGATGGCGATTATGTTTATTATAATAAACTTTTGAAAGCTCCTGATTTTACAAGCTACCAAATTCCAATAAGCTTTTCAAAGGAACAGTCAAATAATTTCTTTCTAAATTTTACTGCCGGTTTCGGACAAGATTATTATTCCTCAACCTTAACTTATATAGCCGTTGATATGACTGATTTTTCTTCCGAATACCATTATATTAAGGAAGAGGTGAATGCCTTTAATATATTTGGTCAATTAAGTATTGGAAAGGCAATTTATTTTATGCCTGAAAAAAAGTTAATGGCTATGCCTTGTTTGGGTGGCTTTTGGGGCTTGTATGAATATGAAAGAACTTTATCGTCTGATGATAAATTTCTTTTCTTTAACAACAGTGAATCAAGTGTTGGCTATAAATCTATTGCTGGTATTAATTTGGACTTATCCATTAATTATCAGATGACCAAGCACTTTGGGTTAGGTTTAAATTTCAATGATATTGTTAGGTTTTACAACCTAGAATTAAAAAAAGAATACACCATTGGAGAGCCTCAAAAAAGTAGCCAAATGGAACTCAATTTAAATTTTGCACCTCGCATTAGTCTGCTTTATTATTTTAAATCAAAAGCAGGGATATTCTATTAGTTCTTTTTGTCCTATTTATTTTATAATCTAAACCAAGCTCAAATTCTATTAACTATGAAGCTCTTAAAAATTTATGTATTGACCTTTTTTATGATTGTGACAGCAAGTGTTTTTGCACAAGAAAAGGCAATCAATTTCTTTTCATTTTCATCAAGTTTCACACGTTCGTATGATGCCTCCAATTTGTCATTTCCAATTCTTGTGGATATGGATTATAAAAAACCTTCTACCTTAATATCTATGGAGGTAATGAGCGAGCCTACCTACTCTAAATACATGATACCAATTTCTTTTTCTTCAGAAATATCTAATGGCCTTTACCTGAACTATGTTATAGGTTTTGGTTCAGAAAAATACGCTGCCCAATTGGATTATTATAAGAAGCCCAATGGCAATGATCCAGGGTCATTTGAGTTTGTTTCGGAGGAAGTTAAAAGTCGAAATTCTTTATTTGCTTTTAACATAGGCAAAGCTGTGTTTTTCACCAGCCAAAAGAGGATAATGGTCATGCCATTTATGGGGGTATTTGGCAATTTCCATGAGTACAATAGAATAGTAAATCAATCTAATAGCATTTATCCACCATCAGATACAAAAGGGCAGGTAAACAATCTTGGAGCCAATGTTGGAGTTGCATTTAATTTCCAATTATCCAATCATTTTGGTTTCGGAGTAAATTTTAATGACGTAATTAAATACACTTCTCAAAATACAGTAGTTAGCTATCCCCCAAAAGATGAAACTACTAATAAATTTGAATTTAACTTCAATTTGGTCCCTCAGTTGAATTTGCTATTTTATTTTAAATCAAGTCCAATACTAAAAAAGAAGTAATGAATAATCCACTACCCATGTATCGTTTCCTTATTCCCGTAATTTACAATAATAGCGTTTTCAAAAGCTAGCCATTCTTTCCAGCGTTTGTCTACATCTATGCCTACGCCGTATTTTTTGGCATAACCCAAGAAGGTAGTATAATGTCCGGCTTCGCTCACCATGAGGTCGTGGTAAAATTTAGCCAGTTCTTTGTCTGCTATGTTTTGCGAAAGTACCCTAAAACGCTCGCAGCTGCGGGCTTCAATCATGGCCGAAAACAACAAGCGCTCCACAAAAGAGGAGATTCTGCTGCCGCCTTTTTCCATGAACTTATACAACTCGTTTACATAATCGTCTTTGCGCTCCCTACCCAATTTTAAGCCCTTTTTCTTGATCATTTCATGCACTTGGTTAAAATGCTCAATCTCCTCTTTGGCAATGGCCAATAGATCTGTTACCAAATCTTGGTGCTCAGAGTTAATGGTAATGATAGAAATGGCATTGCTTGCTGCCTTTTGCTCGCACCAAGCATGGTCGGTTAAGATCTCTTCAATGTTTGTTTCTACTATATTTACCCAGCGCGGATCGGTTGCTAATTTTAAGCCTAACATGTTTGTAGTTTTTGACTGCGAAAGTACCTGATTTTAGCGTTTTCTACAATGGCTTAATTTGATTTAATTTGCAGCATGCACAAAATGCGGAAGCTGTTAATTATTGGTTATGTTTGGCCTGAACCAAATTCCTCTGCTGCAGGTAGCAGGATGTTGCAGCTCATTTTGTTATTTAAAGAATGGGGTTGGGATATTGCTTTTGCAAGCTGTGCTGCCGATAGTGAATTTGCCATCAACCTAGCAGAAATAGGCGTTAGCAAACATGCTATTCAACTAAACCATCCTAGTTTTGATGCTTTTATCAAAGATCTAAATCCTCAATTGGTGCTGTTCGATCGCTTTTTAATGGAAGAACAATTTGGCTGGCGGGTGGCAGAGGTTTGTCCGGATGCCATACGTTTACTAGATACCGAAGATTTACATTCATTGCGCAATGCCAGGCAATTGGCCTACAAGAAAAATGGAGAATTGAGCAAAACAGATTTGTATGCAGACATGGCCAAACGCGAAGTGGCTAGCATTTTGCGCTGCGATTGCTCCCTCATCATTTCGGAATTTGAGATGGATTTATTGGTTCAAACCTATGGTATCAACCCAAGTATTTTGCTCTATTATCCAATTCTTTTTAACGAAGCTTCATTGGTTCAAACCGAAACATTACCCAGCTATGAAGAGCGCAGCAATTTTATGTTTATGGGCAATTTTTTGCACGAACCAAATTGGGCGGCAGTAAAATATTTAAAGGAAATTATATGGCCCATTATTCGAAGTAAATTACCTCAAGCCAAATTAGAAATCTACGGCGCATACCCTTCGCAAAAAGTGGAGCAATTGCATCAAGCAAAAGACGGCTTCCACATTATGGGTAGGGCAGAGGAAGCATTGCCAATTTTTAAAAAAGCAAGAGTATGTATTGCCCCCATATTGTTTGGCGCAGGCTTAAAAGGAAAGTTACTCGATGCCATGGTAAGCGGAACGCCTACAATTACCACCACTATGGGTGCAGAAGGCATCAATGGCACTCTACCTTGGTCGGGATTTATTGAAGATGATGCGATAATTTTTGCAGAAAAAGCAATAGAATTATATACCAATAAAACACAATGGCAAACTGCACAAAAAAATGGTTTTACCATCCTCCAAACACGTTTTCAAAAAGCTCGGTTTGAACCCATATTGTTAGCTAAAATTACCCAACTAGAAGCAAACCTCCCCAATCACCGCAACACAAACTTCATAGGATCAATATTACACCACCAAACCTTACTCAGTACAAAATACATGAGCAAGTGGATTGAGGGGAAATCCAAAAAAAACTAAATCGCCTTTTCCTATTACCCGGTGGCTGAGCCTGTCGAAGCCTGCTTCAATTTGAGCGATAATTATGCTAAGAAACAAAATCTCATTACGCCCGGACCGCACTTCGACAAGCTCAGTGACCGCACTTCGACAAGCTCAGTGACCGCACTTCGACAAGCTCAGTGACCGCGGTTGAAAGGCAGAAATCTCAATCTATAGGCAGCTAGCTGCTAGAAGCCAGAAGCTAGCTGCTAGAAGCTTCCTCTCCCCAATACCGCTTCCCATAACTGCAAAATATTTCCTCACCAATTTTTATTTTTTTTGTAGCTATCAAGCAAATTTCAGATTGCTCATTCAAGCTAATTTTAGCATTGTTTTTAAAAGTATTTAAACTGCCATTTGCATCATTGGCATATTTGGCAAAACAATCAGTATTGGCCGAATCCATTATGCCTCCATTTAAGAGGCTTATAAAATACTGATTCTTGCCAAGCAAGGCCCTGGCGTTGGCTTCTAGATTGCTCAATGATTCACCTTTAAATAAGGCAATAACCTCATCCTTATAGATAGTAATAGCAGTATGCAATCCCATTCCAGATGCTGGAATTTGCGATGCAATTACATACAAATAATCTTCTTCTAATGCCTCAATATTTTGAGGGTTATTGCTCATTATTAACTCCTTTCTTTTCAAACCCCAGCCTAAAGGCTGGTGTTGGTGGAGTGTCTCTTCATCATGCCCCCAGCCTAAAGGCTGGTGTTGGTGGAGTGTCTCCTCATCATGTCCCTAGCCTAAAGGCTAGGGTTGGTGGGGTGCACTCCTCATCATGTTCCCAGCCTAAAGGCTGGTGTTGGTATGGTGACCTTATCATCATCTCCCTTTCTCCCCCATCTCCCTTTCTCTTTCTCTTTCCCTTTCCCTTTCTTCTCTTCTCCACATCTACTTCTCCAGCACTTGCATAAACACCCTAAAGCCAATCAAAGGACAAGCAACATAACTTGGGTAAAATTCATTGGGAGAATCAACTCTGAGCCAAAATTCGTTTGAGCGGTAATTGCCTCCGGCACATTCGCCTTTTACATTGATCATTTCACTTACATTGCCTGCTACGTGGTATAATCCGCTTTTACCTTGCTTTGCTTTTTTAAGGTTAACAGGCATCATATAATTAAATTGGCCAATTGGGTGGCAATTTGTTTTTACCTCAATAGAATCGGTTGCTTTGATGCGCTTTCCTTCATCAGAAATAATGGTGTCAAACCAAACTTTTTCTGTGTATTCCTTTTCGCAATAATTCACAATCATGTCAGCTGGCTTGTCAACAATGCTATCGCCCCAAGGAAACTTATTTTTCTTATCACTCGCCGTTGCAGCTTGCTGCCATTCGCTCTTGGTAGGTAACTTAAAAACAACTTTTTTAAATTGCCTTTTTGGGTTAATGTTATATTGCTGTGTGAGCCAATTGATATAAAAATTTACTTGTTCGTAATTAACATTCACCAATGGATAATAAGCATAAGCTGGGTGCCTTAAATAATATTGCACATAAGGCTCATTATAGCTACCTGGATCTTTCCAACGAACAGTATCAGGTAACACCATACCATACATAGATGGATTCATCCTTTTCTGCACATCTTCCATAAACAACAAATAATCCAAATTGGTAGTCTCATACCTACAGGCATAAACCGTTTCATTCACCTGCACAAAATTCTTCTTGAAATTCTTATGATAATGCAAACCCTTCTCCACCTTCTGCGCATTTGCACTTAAAACCACCAAAGCCAAAGTGAGCCCGACGAACAACGTCATGGTGAGCCTGCCGAATCCAGACGTCATGGTGAGCCTGTCGAATCCACCACTACTCACGCAACATTTTTTTAACATAAGTACCATCCTCTGTTTTTACTTGCAGTATATAAATTCCATTTGGCAATTCCGAAACTTTTATTTTACTATGGTCATTATCCCATTCAAACGTTTGAGCCATACCCAATAAATTGAACAATTGAATCTCTGCTCCATTTTTTAATTTAGGTTCAAAATTAATTTCATTTATAAATGGATTGGGATAGGTTTTAATTTCGTTTTTTAAGGCTTCTTCTAAACCAACATAGCTACAGCTTTCACAACTTAATTTTAAAATAAAAGTATTCACAGCATCACTGCTTAAATAAATGTCGGGGCTCCTAAGATGATAAGGCTGAATGGCTAACCCCACTGGTCTTGCCCAAAACTTTTTATTTATACTATCGGTAAGAAAACCCGTCATAAAATCTGCATAACTTATTAACTTTTTATATGGACCATTCATATCCCTTGTAAGAAAAATTAACTTATATCCAGTGGCAGGAGTTCTGTTCCAACTTCCACGCAGCGTAGTAAAAAATCCATTATTCGTATTTCTAAAGGCTAATTCGGAGAATTCTAATTCCATAGGTGCGGAATGAGCTTGTATGAGTCCACCTGGTTCTTTCATTTTATTTACCAGAAGCGTGTCAATGAATGTTATTGGTTTAAGAGCTTTGTAATTTGAATGTGCTTCCATATTGAACCAAACCTGATTTCCATAAGCAAAAGGATAGCCATAATAGCCGCTGTCTTCAATAACACTGATCCATTCTGGCGGAATATCATTGCCTTGTTGGTCACTGCCATTGTTATTTGCCCAGAAATTCCCATTGGGGTCGAATGCCAAACCTACCGCATTCCTAATGCCTGTAGCATAAATTTTTCTTCCGGTTCCATCTAAATTGTACTGTTCAATAATTGCTCGGCCTTCCTCTCTTGCCACGTTCGCCGCAGAGCCTATAGAAACATATATTTTTTGCTTATTTGCATCTATTAAAATTGTTCTAGAGGTATGTCCTCCTCCTGGGTAATTTGACCGCAATCCAATTGAGTCTATAAGAACGATTTTAGTTTCGAAAAAACCATTGCCATCAAGGTCGCTACATTTTAAGATCTTAGTTTCTTCTGCCACATAAATATCTTTTTGGTAGAATTTAAAACAGTGTGCATTTACTCCCGTAATAACAGGAATCAAACTATCGGCAATATCATCCTTGTTTTTATCTGGTAAAGCATAAATGCTGCCATTGCTTTTATAGTCTATTACATGTAAAATACCATTTGGGCTAATTTCCAAAACCCTCGGCTTGGTAAGGCCCCCTAAATAAAATACAGATGCTTGATAGCCTTCTGGGAGATATACTTGATGCGTTGTATCCATTAAACTTTTAAATTTATCTGGAACAATTAAATTACTCTTTACCAAAGTAAAACCAAACGGGTCTTTAGGCGTCATATTCACCTTTCCCGGTTGGGCAAGAATTATTTTTGTGAATAGAATTAACAAAAAGAGAAATAGGTGATTTGTTTTCATTTTGTGGGTTGTAAATCTTTGCTTGCAAGTTAATTAATTGTTTCTGAAAACAATATACCTTTCATATTTTTCAAAATAATGTAACTTTGCCCTGCGTGATAAAATTAAGCTTTAAAAAATGTGGGTTTTTATTTTTAGGAACATTGTTCTTGATAAGCTCGCTATTGCCTGGTTTTGCCGAACAATTGAATAAGCTTCCTTCTTTGGTAAATCACTACAGGCACCATGTTGAAGAACATGATACTGCTGGTTTTTCGGAGTTTATTGCTTTACATTATGGAGATGATTCTAATCACAAGACCGAAGAAAATCACCAAGACTTGCCTTTGTACCATGTAAGTGGAACCACTTTAATTGTGATGTTTCAAGAATTTTCTGCCAATATTGTACCAATCTCAGAACTCACCTTTGTTGAGTTCACTGCGTATAAGCAAGAATTGTATTCCTTCTCAATCCCCGGAACCATCTTCCAACCCCCTCGTGTGGCTTAAGTTTGGTTTTTACACAAAGTTACTAAGTAACAATTTTTTTTAGAGCGTTTTTAAAAAATTGTTGCTTTGTTTATTTGTAGTTTAAAAGTTAGGTTTTTAAACCAAGCAACTAAGTAACAATTTCTTTAAAAAATTATTGCATTATCAGCAAAATTGTTGCTTCGTTTCTTCGTAGTTAAAACTATTGTTTTTTTATCAAAATATTCAAAATAAATGTTAAATAGAATCATTGGATTTTCTGTCCATCATAAATTGATTATAGCGCTGTTCACCTTTTTCTTATTGGTGTATGGTGGCTACCAATTAACAAAACTGCCCATAGATGCGGTGCCAGATATTACCAATAACCAAGTTCAGGTAATAACCATTTCGCCATCATTGGGGGCACCAGATGTAGAAAGGCTCATCACCTTTCCTTTAGAGCAAGCCTTGAGCAATATCCCTGGCAAAATAGAGATTAGAAGCTTCTCGCGTTTCGGACTCTCATTAGTTACCATTGTGTTCGATGACAATACGGATGTGTATTGGGCACGGCAGCAAGTGAGCGAGCGCTTGCAAGGTGTTAAAGACCAAATTCCAAACGATGTGGGAGTTCCAGAATTAGGTCCGGTTACAACTGGTCTAGGAGAAATTTATCAATACGTGGTTCGACCCAAACCTGGATTTGAAAAAAAATACAATGCACAAGAATTGCGCACCATACAAGATTGGATGGTGAGAAGGCAATTGTTAGGCGTTAAAGGCGTAGCCGATGTAAGTAGCTTTGGCGGTTACCTCAAACAATATGAAGTTGAAGTAGATCTTAACAGGTTAAAGGCTCAAAATATCAATATCCAAGATGTTTATACTGCCCTCAATCAAAACAACCAAAATGAAGGTGGTGCCTATATAGAAAAAGGTCCCCAAGTTTTGTTTATTAGAAGTGAAGGTTTGATAAAGTCTATTGAAGACATAGAACTAATTGTAGTTAAAGTATTGCCCAATGGAACACCAGTTTTTGTAAAAGATATTGGTAAGGTTGCTATTGGTCATGCCACTCGTTACGGTGCCATGGTTTATAACGATGAGCAAGAAGTGGCAGGTGCTGTTGTAATGATGTTGAAGGGTGCTAATAGCAATGATGTAATTAAAACGGTGAAGGAACGAATTGCCCAAATTCAAGAAACACTCCCCGAAGGTGTTTTGATAGATGCGTTTTTGGATCGAACCAAAATGGTTAACAACGCCATTGGCACAGTTGAAACCAACTTAATGGAAGGTGCACTTATTGTTATTTTTATTTTAGTATTGTTTTTAGGCAATGTTAGAGCTGGCTTATTGGTTGCCTCGGTTATTCCGCTCTCCATGCTTTTTGCTGTAATTATGATGAATGCTTTTGGCGTAAGTGGAAATCTGATGAGTTTAGGTGCGCTCGACTTTGGCCTTATTGTAGATGGAGCTGTAATTATTGTGGAGGCCGTTATGCACACCATTTCGCATAGCAGGCGCTTTACTAAAATTATTGACCTATCCCAAAATAAAATGGATACGGAGGTAAAACATGCAGCCGGAAAAATGATGAACAGCGCTGTGTTTGGTCAGCTTATCATCTTAATTGTTTACTTACCAATATTTAGCCTAGAAGGCATAGAAGGAAAAATGTTTAAACCCATGGCTCAAACAGTAGCTTTTGCTTTATTGGGTGCCTTTATTTTATCACTCACTTATATTCCCATGATGAGTGCTATCTTATTAAAAAATATTTCACATGCACCAAATTTTGCAGACAGGTGGATGGTTAAAATTGAGAGCATTTATCATTATTGTTTGGTTAGAATTTTGGCTCGACCCAAAGCTGTTATTACGAGTGTAATTTTGTTGTTTGTTTCTTCTTTGTTAGTAATGACCCAATTAGGTGGTGAATTTATTCCATCGCTGGAGGAGGGCGATTTTGCTGTGGAAACAAGGGTTTTAACAGGTAGTAATTTAAATGTGAGTATTGATGTTGCCAAGAAGGCGGCACATATTTTAAAATCAAAATTTCCGGAAGTGGAAGAGGTGGTAAGTAAAATTGGCAGTGGAGAAATTCCTACCGATCCAATGCCCATTGAAGCACAAGATTTGATGATTATATTAAAAGATAAAAAGGAGTGGACCAGTGCCAAAACTTTTCCTGAATTGGCAGAAAAAATGAGCAAAGAATTAGAAGCAATTTCTGGTGCTACTTTTGGTTTTCAATATCCCGTGCAAATGCGATTCAATGAATTGATGACAGGTGCGAGGCAAGATGTGGTGTGTAAAATTTTTGGTGAAGATTTAGATACATTGGCTATATACGCCGATAAACTTGGAAGGATTGCCAAAGAAATTGAAGGAGCCAGAGATGTGTATGTGGAGCCCGTTACAGGAATGCCTCAAATTGTTATTCAACTCAACCGAAGTTTGTTGGCCCAATATAAATTAAATGTATCGGAGGTAAATGCCAATATTCACGCAGCTTTTGCTGGTAAATTATCGGGTATGGTTTATGAAGGCGAACGGAGGTTTAGGTTAGTTGTTAGGTTGGCCAAAGAACAAAGAACGCAGTTAGATGATATCCGCAATTTGCTTATTCCTGTTCCTGGTGGCGGACAAGTTCCATTGAATCAATTGGCCAATGTTGAGATAATAGATGGTCCTAATCAAATTCAACGAGAGGATGCTAAACGACGCATTGTGATGGGATTTAATGTGCGAGGAAGAGATGTTCAAAGTATAGTAAAAGAGTTGCAAGCTCGCATGAAAAATGAAGTGAAATTTCCTCCTGGATATTATGTTACTTATGGTGGGGCATTTGAGAATTTAGAGGCAGCAAAATCCAGATTAGCCATTGCTGTGCCTGTTTCTTTGTTGCTTATTTTATTGTTATTGTATTTTGCATTTAACTCCATGAAACAAGGTTTACTTATTTATTCGGCCATCCCATTATCTGCTATAGGCGGTATTTTTGCCTTGGCTTTGCGCGGCTTGCCTTTTAGTATTTCTGCCGGTGTTGGTTTTATTGCATTATTTGGTGTAGCTGTATTAAACGGTATCGTTTTAATTGCAGAATTTAACAGGCAAAAAACTGAAGGCTTAACCGATTTAAAAGAGATAGTTTTGGCGGGAACCAAATTGCGTTTAAGGCCAGTATTAATGACAGCTTGTGTGGCTTCCTTAGGTTTTTTGCCCATGGCCTTATCAAATGGTGCAGGAGCCGAAGTGCAGCGCCCGCTAGCCACAGTGGTTATTGGTGGTTTATTATTGGCCACCTTCTTAACCTTATTTGTGTTGCCAGTTTTATACATGTTGTTTGAACGCAAACCAAATATAAAGTATCCAAAGGTTGCAGTGCTCATTGCATTTTTCTGTTTGAACCTAATGCAAGTAAATGCACAAATACCTATTAACTTAAATCAAGCTGTTGATTCGGCGTTTAAATACAACCAAGGTTTAAGTGCACAAGATTATAGAACCAAATCGGCCCAGAAAATGAAAGGCAGTGGCTGGAATTTACCTATGACCACAGCGCATTATGAGCGCGGACAAATAAACTCTAATTATTCCGATGATCGCTTTGTGGTGAGTCAGAGTTTAATGTTTCCAACGGTTTATATGAACCAAAAGAAAGTGCTGCGTTCCGAATATGAATTGGCCCAACAAGAATTTGGTTCTCAAAAATTGGATTTGAAAGCCGAGGTGTCGAGGCAATATTATTTGTATTTGTTTTTAGCCGAAAAGGAAAAAATTTGGAAGGAGTATGATATAAGAATCATAGAACAACTTAAACTGGCATCATTAAGGCTCAAAGCAGGTGAAAGCAATGTCATTGAAAAGGCTTCAGCAGAGCAGCACCGAGCAGAATCAATGAAACAATTACAGCAAGTGATGTTAGAGAAAGCAGCCAGTTTAATTAGGTTTCAATTGTTGATTGGCACCCATGATTTATTTGTTCCTGCCGATAGTTTAACACGCATGCCACTTGCCGTGAAAGACAGCTCTCAATTGACTGCTAGTCCATATTTATTGCGATTGCAAAAACAAAAAGACATCAGCATGGGCAAACTAAAATCGGAAAGGTCAAAGTACTTGCCTGAGCTACAATTTGGTTACCAAAATATGTCGATTACAGGTATTGGAAACGATGATATTTATTACCCACGTTCCCAACGTTTTCAAGCTTTTCAGGTTGGGGTGGGAGTGCCATTATTTTTTGGTTCAACCCAATCAAAATCTAAGGCATTGACCTTTGAGTTAAAGGCCCGAGAATTAGAATATCAATATACCAAAGCCAAAATGAATCAACAGTTAATTGAATGGCAAAGGCAATTGGTGTCATTAGATTTGATGTGTAAATATTATGAGGATACCGTATTACCTCAAGCCAAAACTGCCCGAGAGGCGGCATGGAATCAATATCTTCAGGGGAGTCTTAATTTCATGGAATGGACAATCTTGCACAACCAAACCTTGCAAACAAATACTGCTTATTTAGAAACTGTTCAACAGTTTAATCAATTAATGATTCAATACCAAAGTTACCAACCATAATAAAAATACCAACATGAAGAATAATATAGTAATCATTTTTGTAATGCTTGTTGTCATAGCCTGCAATAATTCTAAGCCTACTGCAGAGGTGGCACAAGATGAAAAAATAAGTGGGGAGCATTTGCATTTAGATAGCTCTCAGGCGCTGCTAACACAAATTACAACCATACATGCCGTAGAGAAAAATATTGCACCAATTTTTAAGGTAAATGGCATTATTGATGTACCGCCACAAAACATGGTTTCGGTGAGTATGCCTTTAGGTGGCTATTTAAAAAGCACCAAGTTGTTACCGGGCATGCATTTCAATAAAGGAGAAATAATAGCTACTATGCAAGATCCAAAATACATAGAGTTGCAACAAGACTTTTTAATTGCCCGCTCTCATTTAGAGATGCAAAAGAATGAGTTCAATAGGCAGAAGGAGTTAAATGCATCAAAGGCTAGTAGCGACAAGGTTTTTCAGCAGGCAAAGGAGGCTTATGAAAGTGCAATTATTACCTATAAATCTTTAGGTGAAAAAGTGCAATTAATTGGTTTGAACCCAGACCAATTAACAGAGGCTACTTTATCCAGAACGATTCCAATTTATGCGCCTATTGCTGGATTTGTATCCAAGGTAAATGTGAACATAGGCAAGTACGTTAATCCTACGGATGTATTGTTCGAATTGGTGAATCCAGAAGACATACATTTGAGCTTGAATGTTTTTGAAAAGGACATGGAGAATTTGTTTATGGGTCAAAAAGTAATTGCCTATACCAATAACCATCCTGAGAAAAAATATACTTGCGAGGTGATACTAATTGGCAAGGATATAGGTTCAGACCGAAGCGTAAATATACATTGCCACTTTGAAAAATACGACAAGGTATTAGTACCCGGAACCTACATGAATGCTGAAATTATTGGTTCTGGTCGCAAAGCCGTCGTAATACCAGAAGAGGCAGTGATGCACGATGGCAAAGATCATTATATTTTTATTGAAAGAACGAAGGGTGAATACGAAAAGATAAAAGTTGAACCTGGCATCACAGAAGGCTTGGATATTGAAATTGTTTCAGCCACTGGTGTTAATCTAATGAAAGAAAATATAGTGGTTAAAGGAGCCTATTCCCTTTGGATGAAATTGAAAAACATCGCTGAATAACCCCGGCAAAGGAAATTGTAGAGACAGGTCGCGACCTGCCCTCCCCGCCACCCGAGCCTCCTCGGGAATACCTCAATCTAAATCACATTCACCTCAGGTGTGATGGTGATGCCAAATTTTTCTTGAACCGAGGCCTGAATGTCTAGTGCCAATTGATAAATTTCGTTGCCGGTGGCTCCTCCGTAATTTACCAATACCAAAGCTTGATCCTTGTGAGCGCCAGTGTTACCAACACGTTTGCCTTTCCAACCGCATTGCTCTATGAGCCAGCCTGCTGGTACTTTGGTAATTTCATTGGGCAAGGAGTATCCTGGTATTTGTGGGAACTGTGCTTTTAAAGTTTGGAATTGGGCGTTGCTTATTTCTGGGTTTTTAAAGAAACTGCCCGAGTTTCCCAACACTTTTGGGTCGGGTAGTTTAGAACTCCTAATTTCAATAACAGCTTCACTTATATCTTTTATGCTGGGATTAGAAATACCTTTGCTAGTTAAAGTGTCTTGTATGGCACCGTATTGGGTATTAAGTTTGGCATGTTTGGCTAATTTAAAAGTTACCGCAACAATGATATATTTATTTTTTTCTTCCTGTTTAAAAATACTTTCACGGTAGCCAAATTTACATTCGGCATGATTAAATTTTACGAGTTTACCACTTTCAATTTCTATGGCAAATAGTTCTTCAAAGGTGTCTTTTATCTCTACACCATAGGCACCAATATTTTGCATAGGTGATGCGCCTATACAACCCGGAATAAGTGAGAGATTCTCCACGCCTCCCCAATTTTTGTCGACGCAAAACTGCACAAAACGATGCCAATTTTCACCACTCATGGCTTTTACCCATACAAAGTTATGATCTTCTTTAATAGCATCCATGCCTTTTAGGTTCATTTTAATGACCATGCCATCAAAATCTTTGGTGAGTAAAATATTGCTCCCACCACCTATAATGAGTTTTTTTCTTTCGGCTAAATTAAAGGTAGTACAGAGCACCTGCAACTCTTCAACAGTGTTTACCTCAACAAATTGATCGGCTTTAACATCTATGCCGAATGTATTAAAAGGTTTTAGCGATATGTTCTGATAAATGACCATTTACGCTCGGCAAGTAAATAAATCTCATTGAGAAAAACGATATAAAAAAAATATTCTATTTTGCGAACCATGTTGAACCAGTTTAAGTTGTTGTTTCGTAGTATGCTTTTGGCA
>CAMCJW010000031.1 GCA_945875195.1 Chitinophaga pinensis
CCTCCATTTTATAATGCCTTAGAGAAGAAATACAAGTTGCATTTTAACCACGACAATACTACCTATTTCTACAACGGTGTTTTGAATCAATCGCTAGCCCTTTATTACCAAGAGTTGCCTGATATTGAGTTTGGTCCTATCTATTTAAACTATCAATTATCTGATAAGGCCAAAAGTAGCTTAGTGAAAGAAATTGAATCTGATTTGGAAGGCAGAAGCGCGATGGCTAAAATTGATTTTTTACTCAGCTTTGCCCAACAAGCATTTGCCTATAAAAAAGATATAGATGCAATCGGCAAAGAAAAATTTGCATTCCCAGAGGAGGTGTTATCTAATAATTTTGCAGATTGTGAAGACAAGTCGGTCTTCTTTGCCTACATGGCAAGAGAGGTGTTTCAAATGCAATCTATAGCCTTAATATATTTCCAACAACACCACTTAAATGTTGCAGTAGCTATTAATTCTAAGGACGGTTACAATTTTGTTTTCAATAACCAAAAGTACATTGTTTGTGAGCCTTCTGGAATTGGTTTTGTGCCAGGGGAAAATGCCTATGATTTAAAAAAGGCACACATTGTAAATTGGTAATTAGCTGTAATTATTTTTTTGGTCCCCTTGGCTGCAAAGGCCTAATCTCCAGATTTACACTGTGGAAATTGTTGGGCATTTCCAACGATTGAACCATCATTGATGCAACGTCTTCGGGCATTAGCATGTAATCATGTGGTTTAATTCCCGGACTATTTCTAAAGAAATCTGTTTTGGTTGAACCAGGATATATACAGGTAACCTTAATGCCAAAATCTCTCACTTCTCTAAATATAGATTCGCTTAATCCCTTTACCGCCCATTTGGTTGCACAATAGCCGCTAACTTGCGCCATTCCTTCCAGTGCAGCGGTAGATGCAATATTGATGATATGTCCAAATTCAGATTTTTTCATTTGTGGCAAAACCTGTTTGATACAATAAAACATGCCATGAATATTGGTATTAAACATTTCGTGCCATTGCTCTTCTGGCAGGTCTTCAATATTGCCAAAATAACCCAAACCAGCATTGTTAACTAGAATATGAATTTCGCTTACCTGTTGGTATATTTTAGTAAAGGCGGTTTGAACCGACTCACTCATCTGTATATCACATAATATGAAATGAAAGTTTGGATTAGCAATTTCGGCCGGACAATTTCTTCCAAGACCAAAAACAATGGCACCTTTATCTAGTAATTGTTTACAAAGCGCAAGGCCAATTCCTTTACTCACACCGGTTATAACCGCATGCTTATTTTTTAGTTCCATTTTTTAAGAGTCAAGAATTAAGAATTAAGAGTGAAGAATTAAGAGTGAAGAATTAAGAGTGAAGAATTAAGAGTGAAGAATTAATTCATCGCTCTTACCTAAACACTCTTAATTCTTCACTCAAATCTAGTAGCCAAATATTTCTTCCAAGGTAAGTACTTGCACTTTGCCAAGTTTTTCTAAATCAGCTGTTTTCAATTTGTCTTGAGAACCCATAATACAATAGGTAAAAGGCTTGTTGCTATAGTTGTTGATTTGGAAATTTTCTATATCTGTGTAAGTTAGTTGTGGAACTTTTTGGTAAATATCTTTATTGAGGTCATAGTTTAATCCTAATTTTTGAGCGGCAGCATAAGCAAAAATGATGTTAGCATCATTGGTTCTTTCGGTTTCAATTGCATTTAAAATAGAATTTTTTGCCGATTCAAAACCATTGTCGGTTCTAGGCATTTTATTAAGCAATTCATTCATGGCTGGCACGGCATCGTTAAATTTATCTGCCTGTGTGCCAACGTAAGCAACTATGTAATAAGGATCTTTTTGTTTGCTTGGCGTATTGTAACGAGAATAAGTTGAGTAGGCCAAAGCTTTTGATTCGCGGATTGTTTGGAATACAATACTCGACATACCTCCTCCAAAATATTCATTGAACATGGTTACTACTGGTGCTTTAGCAGCATCAAATCCGGTGGTAGATCTATTCATCCACATGATTTCTGCTTGAACCATTTTATAATCTACAAAAAGGACTTTATTTTCATTGGTCTCAGTGCGAACAAATTCAACTTGCGCTGGGTAAGGCAGGGGAGTTTTGTTCATTTTGTGTTCTTTATTTAATGTTTGGGTTAAAGAAGCAATTGGCAATGGACCAAAATACCAAATTTTATGTTGGTAAGAGGTTAACTGCTTTAAGTAGCCAGTTAATTCAACAGCGGTTAATGCTTTTAATTGATCGGTTGTAAGCTCATGTTTAAAAGGATTTTTTGTTCCAAACATGGCATAGTTTTGAAGTGCTGCACGGAAAATTAACCCTTTGTTTTTCTTGTTGTCTTCTCTCCCTTTTAGGGTTCTTTCCACTAGAGTATTGAGTGCAGTTTGATCGGGTTTTGCGTTTGCCAATAAATGTTCAAATAACTTTAATGCTGGAACAAAATTTTGGTTCAAACCTTTTAAAGAAACATATACTTGTTCATTGCCAACATTTACGCTGAAATCGCAAGCTAATTTAAAGAACTCCTGACTAATTTGATCAGCAGTGTATTTGTCGGTGCCCAAGTATTGAAGCAAGTTAACAGCCATTGGCAATTTCAAATCATTGAATTTTCCCATATCTAAAACGTAGTATAATTGGAACAATTCATTGTCGGTATTTTGAACATAGTGAATAGGAGCATAACCTGTTTTGCCGAAAGTCATGTCTTTGTTAAAATCTATAAACTTAGGTGCAATTTTTGGAGAAGGAGTTTCTAATATTTGCTTAACAAAAGGAGAAACGTCATCACGGTTTACATCAACGGGGGTAATTTCTGGTTTGTTGATTTTAACAATGCTTTTGTCTTCGCCAACTTTTTTGTAAACTATTACATAATTATTGGCATAATATGTTTTAGCAAAAGCCACTAATTCAGCTTTGGTAATTTTCTCCATTTCATCAAGTTCAGCAACCACCTCAGCCCAGTTTCTATTGGAGGTAAAAGCATCTAACATGATACCAGCTCTGCCATCGTTGCTTTCTCTTTCTTGGATTTTGTATACCTTCATATTGGCAATAATTGCTTTCAAGGTATTTTCATCAAAATCTCCTGCTTTTACTTTTTCTATTTGAGCCAACAATAGGTCTTTAACTTCCTCAAGGGTTTGGTCTTTTTTAGGCTTTCCGGTTAAGAAGGCAATGCTATAATCTTTGTTTCCCCATACCGAAGAGCTTGCACCTAGCACAGCTTGTTTTTTATTTAGGTTCAAATCTATTAAACCAGCTTTTGCATTTGATAGTAACATATCAACCAATTGCAACATTCTACTTTCTTTGGTTCCAACCCCTGGCATTCTGTATCCAATCATTAAGTTTTCAGCATCAGGACCAAAAACAGTTACCACGTCTGGAGCAGTTTGTTCAGTTTCTGGTTTAAAAGTAAAAGCAGGAACTGATTTATTTTGCATGTAAGAGAAGTTAGCATCAATGGTTTTTATAGCTTCATCTGCATCAAAATCGCCAGATAAAACAATGGCCATATTATTAGGCACATAATAGGTATTATAATAATTTCTGATTTTTACCAAAGAAGGATTTTTTAAATGATCAACTGTTCCAATGGTAGTTTGTGTTCCGTACGAATGATTTTTGAAAAGAGAAGTCATCATAGCTTCAAAAACTTTTCTACCATCATTGTCTAATGAAATATTTTTCTCTTCATAAACTGCTTCAAGCTCAGTGTGGAATAAACGCAAAATAGGGTTTCTGAAACGTTCTGCTTCAATTTCAACCCATTTATTGAAGTTGTTTTCTGGAATATCATTTACATAAACCGTTTGCTCTAGTGAGGTGAAAGCATTGGTACCTTGCGCCCCAATTCCTTGCATCAATTTGTCGTATTCATTGGCAATAGCAAAAGAACTTGCTACACCGCTAACAGAGTCAATTAAATGGTAAATTTGTTTGCGTTTGGCTTCATCAGTTGTTTTATTGTATTGTTCATACAAAACATCAATTTTATCTAATTGAACTTTTTCTTTAGCCCAATCTTTGGTGCCATACTTATCGGTACCTTTAAACAACATGTGCTCTAAGTAATGGGCTAAACCAGTATTGTCGGCAGGGTCGTTTTTACTACCCGCTTTGGTGGCAATATAGGTTTGAATTCTAGGTTGTTTTTTGTTAACGGCCATCATCACCGTGAGGCCATTTCCTAAAACATAAGTCCTTACTTTCATAGGATCATTGGCAACTACTGTATAGGTATATTTGCCATCTGGGGATTTCTTTGTTTCGGTAACAAATTTGTTTTGTGCATTTGAGTTTAGACCAATTAGGCCTATAAGAATTAAAAGGATTAACTTTTTCATGTTGCATTTTTTAAGTTCTGCAATGTAAACATAATCCTTAAAAAAAAACTATTTTTGCTGCATGACGTGCGGATATGTTTGCCCAGTTTGCGAAGGAAGTGGTTACCTAGAAAATGGCGAGGATTGCGATTATTGCCAAAGACCCAAAACAGAAAAGCCTTCTGTTAAGCGTTATTTTTTTGAAATAAGCAACATGCGGTCTTTCCCTTGGAGGTCTTTTTTAAAGCTAAAATTAATTGACTTACCAACTAAGATAGCCGTTAAAGCCTCTTTTTGATATTCACTTATTTCAAAAAATAAATGTTCCGCCTTAGCAGCAAGAAGGAATGCCTCTAAAATAATGATGTAAAATTGTAATGGGTTAGTATTAGCGACAAACAATGCTAAATGAGGTTCAAAATCCAACACATTTTGGTGCATTTGTTCCTTTTCAGTTTCGGTAATATAAGGAGGGTTGCTGATCCAAATTTGCGCGTGGTGATTCACTAAAATGGCTTTACCAGATTCGCTTAACACAGAATTTGTGAGGAGGTTAACAGGAAGTTTTAATGATATTGCATTTTTTTTCACCAAAGAAATTGCTTCCTCAGAAATATCTAAGGCATCTATGCTTGCTTGAGGAAGCTTCTTTTTTAAAGCCAAGGCAATACAGCCGCTGCCAGTGCATATATCTAAAATAGTCAATTCAGGAATGGCTAATTCTTTTTCACGGATGAGTTGAAGGCACCAATTTACAAGTTCTTCTGTCTCTGGTCTGGGGATTAATACATGAGAATTCACTTCTAGCACTAGGTCCATAAAATAGGCATAACCTAAAATGTATTGAATGGGCTCACCTTTTAATAATCGGTTCAAAACGAAATCGAGTGTAATTTCTTCTGCAACGCCCAACTCCTTTACAAATAGTTTGAGGTGCGCTTTTTTTATGAGCAATTTATCTTCATAAACCCAATACATGAGCTCCTCGGCTTCTGTTTGAGGGTAAAGTGTTTTTAACCTTTGCACTGCCTCATTAAAATAATCAACTACATCCATTTTTTTGGTTCAAACCTAATCTAGGCTATTAATTTCTAATAATTGTCATCAAAACTAAGGAACACCATCAATATTTTTTGGTTTATACAACTGATTTTCATTTTTTTATTTAAATTCGGTGTACAAATAGCCAAAATGAGAACCAAAATTTTACTTTTTTTCTTCAGCTGTATGAGCCTAATATACGCCAATGACCATACTTTAATTGGTGGTCCGAGTTATATGCAGCAGGCCATTAACGATGAGCAAAAAATAAATCAGTTAATACTTTTTGTTGAGAAAACAGATGCCAAATTTATTAGAAATGATGTGGAGTATAGTGGGGTTGATGCTGCAAAACATTTAAAAATGAAAAGAGAAAAGGCTGGAAGTAAAATTAAAACAGCTAAAGATTTTATTGACCAAATAGCCAGCAAATCAAGTATGACTGGCAAGCCTTATCAAATGAAATATAAGAATGGTTCGCTTATTAATGTTAGGGATGTTTTGTATTATGAGCTGAAGAAAATTGACGCCAAGCAGGTTGGCATGCACAAAGGTATTAAGTTAACAAAATCCCCTGCCTGTTAATTAGGCTTACGAGCTCCAAATCTGTTTCATTTATACTATTTTCTTTAAAAATGTACTTGCGTTCATAAATTTTGCCTTCTACATAAAAGCTGATCCAATAAGAATTATTTAAAGCAAAAAGTGCTTCAGGGATAGGTTCAATCTTTGCATAACTCAAGGGTTCAATAGTTTCTAAAAAATTCCTGAGATCGCTGGTTTTTTTTTCTTCTCCATCAATGGTACCATAACCTTTACTGGTTACTAAAACCCCATCCATTTTCATTTTGGTGTAATTAATGGCATATACATTCCAAACCATTTCCATTTCATCGCCTAGCTCGTGAACTACCGCTATGGCCAATCCTTCAAAACTCTCTTCTACAATATCTTTTAACATAACGCAAAATTAAATGTTATGAGATGAATTTGTTTAATTTTTTTGTCGTGCAAATTCTGCATAGCAAGCTCTAATGGCAAGAACCAAATCATAGTCGTTGCTATTCAATATAAAATAGTGCGGTAGGTTACAGAATTTCTTGAACTCAAGCACCTCATCAGGCTTTAGGTTAGTGGATCTTAAAATAATACTATTGGTATACCTTTCATCTACCATCATTTGTTCCTGGTACAGTTCTACCAAGCGTTGTAATTTAATGTATTGCTGCAATTGTCGGTTTCCACCGGCAAACAAATCTGTTATTACAGATCCGGAGCTTCCGGTAACCCAAGAATTTACGTGCTGGTAATTATTAAGTAGGGGACTCGTTTTTAATATTTTTGCGGCTTGCCTGGCTAAACTATCTCTTTTTCTTTGGTTATAATTTACTTCAACCTCCTTTAATCGGTAGCTAGTTGATTTTAATTTAACTCTTATAGGATCTGTTAATTGGTTCATCACGTATTTTTTTACCGGTAAAACCAAGTTTTGGTAACCAATTACAGAAAATATGAGGGTATCGTTTTCATTCACTTGAATTCCGAAAGCGCCATAGCGATTGCTAATAAACCTTTCTCCACTTGGCTTTTTTACAATATTTGCCAAAGGAATAGTATTATTGGTGTCTGAACCAATCACATATCCGCGTAGTAACATCGTTTTGGGTTCTGTTTGAGCCGAAACGCTGAAATAGCAACCGAATAAAAATAGGACTACAATAAAATAATATTTGTTACTCACGCTATGCAAATAAAAAGGTTCGAACCGAACAAACCATACCGTTTAACTAATAATGAAGATTATTATTTCGTGGTTTCACCCAAATTGAATGTTGGTAATTGACTCACTTAAAAAAAAGTTATTCTTGAAATTTAATTTAAGTATTTGATGATCAATAGGCTTCTTTTTATTTAGATATAGTCTAAATAGATTTTTTTTTTAACAAGATTTTTACGGTTCTGAATTGTGCTTATATTCGCGGCTGAATAGACAAAGGCAGCAATGCTTAAAACAATTTAACGAGGCCTCAACATTTAAATAAATTATAGATATAATCATTCCAAATAAATGAAGTTTTCTAGACTATTAACCTTAGCCGTTTCATCCCTTCTTACCATACAATTGGCATTTGCCGATGCTGCAGAGGGCGATAAACTATTTCAAGCCAACTGCACGGCCTGCCATGCCATCAAAGAAAAAGTGGTAGGACCAGCATTGAAGGATGTTCACAAACGCAGAGATGCCAAGTGGTTGGTAAAATGGATTAAAAATTCACAAGCACTCGTAAAATCTGGAGATCCAGTTGCAGTCCAGGTTTACAAAGAGAACAATGAATCGGTAATGACTTCATTTGAAAGTTTAACTGACGCTCAAATTAATTCAATTGTTGAATACATCAAAGTTGCAAGTGATGCACCAGCTGCCGCGCCAGTTGCCGCAGGAGTTGTTGCTCCAAGCGCAGGAGCACCATCAAACAATGGTGGTAATGGATTCTACACAAGCACAACTTTCTATGCTTTGATAGTTATGGCAATCATTCTACTTTTGATTGTATTTATATTAAAGCGCATCCAAAATGTAGTGGAGGAATTATACAATCAAAAATTCCCTGAAGCTGCAGCAGAAGAAAAAGAATCAACAATTACGTGGAGGGAAAATACCTTATCTTTCAGGTATAAACTATTTAAAAAACATCCAATTGTTGGAACCATGGTTGTAATGCTTGCCTTTACCTTGGCATTTGGCCTGTATGGTTTTGATTATGGCGTAAGAGAAATTGGTGTTCAAAAAGGTTATGCACCTGTTCAACCAATTAACTATTCTCATGAATTGCACGCAGGTACTTATAAAATTAATTGTTTGTATTGCCATAGTGGTGCAGATAAAGGAAAGCAAGCTTCTATTCCTTCGGCAAGTACTTGTATGAATTGCCACATGCATATAAATGCCTCAGCAAAATACGACGGAAAAGTATCACCTGAAATTGCTAAAATTTATAATGCAGTAGGTTGGGACGCTGAAAAGCGTGCTTACGATCCAACTAAACCAAAAACACCAATTAAGTGGGTTCGTATCCACAATTTACCAGACCATGCTTATTTCAACCATGCGCAACATGTTAAAATTGGAAAAGTTGAATGTCAGGCTTGTCATGGTCCAATAGAAACTATGGCTGTTGTTTCTCAGCAGAGGTCATTGCAAATGGGATGGTGTATCAATTGCCACCGCGAAGCAAAAGTGGATGTTGCCAATAATGATTACTACGAAAAATTGCATGCTAACTTGAAAATGGAAGGCAAAGAAATGATAACCGTAGCTCAAAATGGTGGTTTAGAGTGTGGTAAATGCCATTATTAATAGGTTTGAACCAAGACAACCCAAAAAGTAAATTTTATTTACAACTTAACAGGAAAAAAATTATCAATGGAAAATAAAAATCAATACTGGAAAGGTTTAGAGGAGTTAAACAACGACCCTAAATTCTTAGAATCTAAAAAACATGAGTTTGCAGAAGGCATTCCTTTGGATGAGGTGTTCAATGAAAGCGATGGTGAATTGAATGCAAACAGAAGAGATTTCTTAAAATATTTTGGTTTCAGTATTTCTGCTGTAGCGCTGGCTGCTTGTAATAAAGCACCAATTAAAAACGCAATTCCATATATTGTAAAGCCAGAAAACATTACCCCAGGTATTCCAAACTTTTATGCTTCTACATGTAACGCATGTTCAGCAAATTGCAGTATCTTGGTAAAAACCCGCGAGGGTCGTCCTATTAAAATTGAAGGTAACGCAGATTCGCCAATATTCAAAGGTGCAACCTGTGGCGCTGGTCAGGCTAGTTTGTTAGGCTTATACGACAATGAGCGTTTACGCGGACCTAAATCTAAAGGAGCAGATACTACTTGGGAAAAAATTGACAGTGAAGTGCCAGCTGCATTGGCTTCGGCCAAAAGCATTGCTTTGGTAACCTCTACCATAAATAGCCCTTCTACCAAGAAGGCAATTGCAGAATTTACTGCTAAGTACCCTCAAACAAAACATATTCGTTACGAAGCTTTCTCACAAGGAGCTATATCAAGCGCTACCAAAGAAGCTTTTGGTATCGAAGTTGTTCCTGGATACCGTTTCGATTTGGCAAAAGTAATTGTTTCTTTTGGAGCAGATTTCTTAGGTACTTGGATTTCTCCAGCAGAATATACCAAGCAGTGGTCGAAAACTCGCACGGCTGAAAACAAAAATATGAGCCGTCATATTCAAATAGAATCAACCTTATCTATTACAGGTTCTAATGCAGATGTTCGTTATCCAATTAAGCCATCTGCTGAAGCTGCTTATATAATTAGCTTATACAACAAGATTGCCGTTTTAGCTGGGGCACCTGCTTTAGGTAGTTTACCTCCAGTTGAATTAGCCATTAACGGTATTGAAAATGCAGCTAAAGAACTTTGGGCTGCAAAAGGAAGTTCATTGGTTGTTTCTTCTTCTAATTTATTGGGTGTTCAATTGGTAATACATGCCATCAATCAATTATTAGGAAACATTGGAACAACAGTTGATTTGGTTAATTATAGTAACCAACACTACAGTGATGATTTGGCTTTCAGACAATTGGTTCAAGATTTAACCAGCGGTTCTGTTGATGGGGTTGTATTTTACAATGTTAACCCAGTTTACAGTTACCCAGAAGGTACTAAATTGGCCGAAGCCATTAAAAAAGCCAAGGTAAGTATTTCATCTAATAGCAATTTAGATGAAACTTCAGAAAACTGCCAATACTTAACTCCTGATAGCCATTTCTTGGAAAGTTGGAACGATAGCGAGCCAAAAGCTGGTTATTACACATTTACCCAACCTACCATTTCACCAGTGTTTAATACACGTCAAATGCAAGAATCTATGATGCATTGGGCAGGCAATTCAAACAATTTCTACGATTACATGCTAGCAAATTGGAGTGGTAAATTAAGTGGCGATAATTGGACTAAAGCTTTACATGATGGATTCTACCAAGAAACATTAACAGCCGCACAGCCAAAAATGACTGGTTCTGCTGCTGGTATTGAATCTTTGGCTTATGAACTGTATACCAATAACAAATCTAAAATTGAATTAAAATTATACGCCAAGGTTGGGGTAGGTGACGGTTCAAACGCGCACAACCCTTGGTTACAAGAATTACCTGATCCAATTAGTAAAGTTACTTGGGACAATTATGCTTGTATCAGCAATGCTACTGCAAAAGAATTAGGAGTAAAGGATGGTGACAAGATTAACATATCTTTCAAAGAAGGAAAATTAGAAGCCTTACCAGTTTTGGTTCAGCCCGGACAAGCCAATAACGTAATTGCGGTTGCAGTTGGATATGGTAGAACCAATGGCGGTAAATCTGGATTGAATGTTGGTATCAATGCTTATCCAGCTTCTTTATTGATTAATGGCACTCATTTTTATGGTCAAATGGATGTGAAGGTAGAGAAAGCTGCAGGTTCATACGAATTGGCTCAAACTCAAACCCACCATACTATTCAAGGTCGTGCTCTGATAAAAGAAGCATCTCAAAATGAATACAGCCACGATACAAAAGCTGGAAACCATGACCACCACAAAGCAATCAAAGATTCAGGTAATTTAATCACGCTATGGTCTGAGCGTGATACAAAGGGCCACCGTTGGACCATGGCGGTAGATTTAAACAAATGTACTGGTTGTGGATCGTGTGTAGTAAGTTGTAATGCAGAAAACAATGTTCCTGTTGTTGGTCGCCAGGAGGTATTAAACCGCCGCGAAATGCATTGGATTCGTATTGATCGCTACTACCGTTTCCGTAATAAAGATAATAATAATATTACCAGAGAAGAAGAGTATAACTTAGAATCAACTGGTGTAGATTTTGAAAATGTAAGTGTAACTCACCAACCATTGATGTGTCAACAATGTGGTCATGCCCCTTGTGAAACAGTTTGCCCAGTATTGGCAACGGTTCACAGCAGCGAAGGTTTAAACCACATGGCTTATAACCGTTGCGTAGGAACACGTTATTGCGCTAACAACTGTCCTTATAAAGTTCGTCGTTTCAATTGGTTCAAATACCGTGATAACTCACAATTTGATTTCAACTTCAACAACGATTTAGGACGTATGGTTATCAACCCAGATGTAACAGTTCGTTCACGTGGGGTAATGGAAAAATGTTCATTTTGTGTACAACGTATCCAAGCTGGTAAGTTAAAAGCTAAATTAGAAAATAGAATCATTCAAGATGGTGATATCAAAACTGCTTGTCAGCAAAGTTGCCCGGCAGATGCTATTATCTTTGGAGATATCAACGATGAGAAGAGCGAGGTAAGGAAGTATTTCCAAAACGATCGCGCTTATTTCTTATTAGAAGAGTATAATGTTCAGCCATCAGTAGCTTACATGACTAAGGTAAGAAATGTAGATGAATTATTGAACGCGCCTGATGCACATGGTGGTAAGAAGCATGAAGCACCAAAAGCTGGAAAAGAAGTTGAACATCATTCATAAATTGTAAAAACAAGTAGTAACACATGTCATACGAATCGCCAATTAGAGATCAGTTAGTTACCGGTGGAAAAACCTACCGTGATGTAACGAGGGAAATCACTCGTCCCTTAGAAAGTGCACCTTCCAAAGGATGGTGGTTTGGCTTTAGCCTCTCAACAATCGTTTTAATTATTTGGATTTATGCAACCGGGTATTCAATGGTTGTAGGATTAGGAGCCTGGGGATTGAATAAAACCGTAGGTTGGGCTTTTGACATTACCAACTTCGTATTTTGGGTTGGTATTGGTCACGCTGGTACCCTAATTTCCGCGGTATTGTTATTGTTCCGTCAAAAATGGAGAATGTCTATTAACCGTTCAGCAGAAGCAATGACCATCTTTGCGGTAATTTGTGCGGCGTCATTTATTCTTTCACACATGGGTCGCCCGTGGGTTGCCTATTGGCCTATACCCTTGCCAAATGCTTTTGGTACATTGTGGGTTAATTTTAATTCACCATTGGTATGGGACGTATTTGCGATTTCAACATATTTCTCGGTTTCATTGGTATTTTGGTATATCGGTTTGATCCCAGACATTGCAACAGTAAGAGATAGAGCTACCACAGCAGGCCGTAAGTTTTGGTATAGTTTCTTTGCTATGGGTTGGACAGGATCTGCACGTACTTGGCATAGATATGAGGTAATCAGTTTAATTTTAGCTGGTATCTCTACACCACTTGTACTTTCGGTTCACTCCATTGTATCTATGGACTTTGCAACATCATTGGTACCAGGATGGCATACAACTATCTTCCCTCCTTACTTTGTGGCTGGTGCAATTTTCTCTGGATTTGGAATGGTATTAACTCTTTTAATCATTGCCAGAGAGGTAATGAATTACAAAGATTATATTACAGAAGAGCATTTGGATGCCATGGCTAAAATTATATTGGTAACTGGTACCATGGTTGGTATGGCATACATCACTGAATTTTTTGTGGCAGCTTATTCTGGTGTGGAGTATGAGCAATATGCATTCTTAAATAGGGCTTTTGGTCCATACTGGTGGGCATATTGGACAATGATGAGTTGTAATTTAATTGCACCTCAGGTGTTTTGGTTCAGAAAGCTAAGAACTAACCCTACCTTTTTGTTTATCATGTCTATCATTGTAAATATTGGAATGTGGTTTGAGCGTTTTGTAATTATCGTAACTTCATTACATAGAGATTTCTTGCCATCATCATGGGCAATGTATGCACCATCCATTGTTGAGGTAAGTATCTTAATTGGTTCATTTGGGTTATTTTTCTTCTTATTCTTCTTATTTATTAAATTCTTACCTTCAATTAATATGGCTGAGGTGAAAAGTATCATACCAACGCATGCACATGCAGATCATGGTCATTCACATGCTAGTCATGCTCACGAGGTAATTGAGAAAGGAGCTGTTCATGGAAACTAGTAAAAAATTAATATTGGGTGTTTACGATAACCCTGATAAAACATATTCTGTAACCAAAAAGCTTATCAGCCATGGTTTCAGTGTGTATGATGTTTATTCCCCATTTGCTATCCATGGACTTGATAGGGTAATGGGCATTAAACGTTCGCGTTTAACGGTTGCAGCCTTTATTTTTGCTATGATAGGTTTGAGCACTGCAATTACCTTTCAAGTATATGTAAGTTATTTCGACTGGCAGGTAAATGTGGGTGGTAAGCCATCTTTGCATATTCCAACTTATATTCCAATTACGTTTGAATTGAGTATATTGTTTACTGCATTTGGAATGGTTTCATGCTTTTTTATAGTAAATAAAATGTTCTTTGGCAAAAACGCTGATATCATGGACATAAGAGTAACAGATGATTTATTTGTTGTTGCTGTTGATGTAAAGAAAAGCAAAGCAGATATGGGTTCTCTAAATCAATTATTAATGGATGGTGGAGCCATCGAAGTGAGAGAAAGGATTAAAGAATTATGAGATTGAAATTAGTATATACAGCATTCATGATTGGTTCAGCGCTTACTTTTTTAAGTAGCTGCAGTTCTGGGGGTGATAATCCTGGTTATGAGTATGCACCTAATATGTATGTATCGTTTGGGTATGAGCCATTATCGCAAGAAGCAGACAAGCCAAATACCATTAATCCAAATGGCATGAACATGCGCTTACCTGCTGCCCATACAATCGCTAGAGGTCAAATGGATTTTGCCAAATATGAATATTCAGTGAGCAATGCATCTTATGAAGCTTCTGCTAGTTTGAAATCGCCAATTGCAGCTACACCTGCTGTTATTGCTGAAGGTAATACACTTTACAATATCAATTGTACTCCTTGTCATGGCGAAAAAGGATTAGGCGACGGAACAATTGTTGCTGCAGGTAAATTCCCTCCTCCACCTTCTTACGATTCGGATCGTATCAAAACCACACCTGATGGAAAGATGTTTTATTCTATCCGTTATGGAAAAAATTTGATGGGTGCATATGGAACAACTTTAAATCCAGAGCAAATTTGGAAAGTTATTCATTATATCCGCACAGTAAGTGGGCCATACAAAAGCACTGCTACTGCCAGTAACGCTACTAATTAATCATTAACCGAAGACATATTTACAATGGAACACGCAGAAGTTCATATCAGAGAAGAAAAATACCAAATCACCGAAGGCAACAAAAAGTGGGCTTTTGGATTAATGATTGTGGGTTTGATTTTGGCAGCTATAGGTTATTTTACCTACCATCCTCATATTGAAGGTTTATCAGAAAATGATTTACACCATTTGGTTCAGAAACGTTTATGGAGTAACCTATTAGTAAATGGATATTTCTTTTTTATCGTTTCGGTTTGTGCTATTGCCTTTATAGGAATTATGCAAGTTGCCAATGCAGGTTGGTACGTTGCCATTAGAAGAATTCCGGAAGCAATGAGTGAGTACACTTTAATAGGTGGACCAATTTTATTGATTATTAGCATCCTTGGATTACCAGTTTTATACCATTGGGCACATGATGGGGTTATGACAGAAGGTACTAGTAATTTTGATGAATTGTTGGCTAGTAAAAGTTGGTACTTGAACAAGCCTTTTTTCTATATTAGAATGGTATTGTTTATGGGATTCTGGACTTATTGTGCGCATTTATTCCGCAAAAATTCTAGGAATGAAGATCAAATTGGTGGCTTAACTAACTATCAAAAGAACTATAATTTGTCGACTGCTTTCATGGTAATCTTTGCTTTCACATTCTCTATGTTTACATGGGATCAAATGATGAGCATTGATGCACATTGGTACTCAACAATTTTTTCAGTTTACAACTTTGCAACAGGTTGGGTAAGCGCGTTAACCATTATCTATTTGTTTACTCATTACCTGAGAGGTAAGGGATTTTTAAATGTTGCCTCAGATGAGCACCAACATGATTTAGGTAAATTTATGTTTGCCTTCTCTGTGTTCTGGACATACATGTGGGTTGCACAGTTTTTATTAATTTGGTATGCAAATATTCCTGAGGAAGTTGTTTACTACAAAGAGCGTTTATTTGGTTCATACAAATTCTATTTCTACTTTGTAGTTTTAATTAACTTTTTGATCCCATTCTTCTTTTTCATGGGTAGAAATGCAAAACGTAGCAGAGCAAATGGTTTCTTTGTTGGTTCTGCCATACTAATTGGTCACTGGATGGACGTGTATTTAATGGTAATGCCAGCTTCTATGAATTTGGCAACAGATCCTTCAGATGCGCACCCAGCAGGTGTTATTAAGGTAGCAGCTCAAGGTTTTGGAGCCATGGAAGTTGGTTTCTTATGTATGTTCGCTGGTTTATTCTTGTGGATGACATTGAAAGCATTAACCAAAGCAAATTTATATCCTACAAAGCATCCATATATTATGGAAAGTGCTTTGCATGATGTTGGCGTTTAACCCTTCGACAAGCTCAGGGTGACGCCCTTCGACAGGCTCAGGGTGACGTGTAGGTCGCAGTTTTGCGAGATAATATTAAACAAAAAAGAGGCTGAGGCCTCTTTTTTGTTTTTATGGTTGCTCAGTTTGTACATTCTGTAAACCAACCCCGACCTGATGATAGGTGCAGG
>CAMCJW010000032.1 GCA_945875195.1 Chitinophaga pinensis
AACATAATAATAAGCATAAAAATACCCCAAAACACCCCAAATGCAGTAAGTGTGGTTCTGAGTTTATTCTTACTCAAAGTTTGTAATACCTCGTTTATTCTATCTGCATCAATCATGGTCACTCTCCTCTTAATGCATCAATAGGTTGAACCAAAGCTGCTCTTTTTGCAGGTAAAAATCCTGCCAAAATCCCCGCTATTACTAACAAAAGCACGGCATAAAGTGCCACCTTCAAATCCACCTCTGGCTTCCTAAAAAAATCAGAGTCTGGAATGTATTTCTTAAAAGCCTCTAATAAAAAAACCCCTAGGATCAAACCGATATAACCAAACAAAGAAGTTATAAAAACAGCCTCTTGAAGAATGAGACTAACAATGCTAAATGGGGTTGCACCAAGTGCTTTTCGAATACCAATTTCAACTGTTCTTTCTTTTACTACAATCATCATGATATTGCTAACACCTACAATTCCAGCAATTAAAGTACCGATACCAATAATCCAAATAAACAAATTAATCCCTTGCATTAAGCCAATTAATTTCCGGTACTCTGTTAAGTTGTTCCAAACAAAAATCGCCTTCTTATCATTTGGGTCAAAATGATGTCTTTGCGCTAACATGGCTCGTAAATCTTGCGTGATGGCTTCACTGTTTTCAATGTCTTTTTCATCAATGCTCATCACAATTTGGTCGATTCTATTGTTACCGGTAAACGCCCTTTGAGCTGTAGTTACTGGTAGGTAAGCCCTTCTGTTGTCTTGATCTCCACCATCATCGTAGAATATACCCACCACTTTAAATAAAATTCCATTTACATTAATCTCTTGCCCAATTGGCTCCTCTCCAACAAATAACTCCTCAACCATTTTTCTACCAATACAAGCTACTTTTCTAACCTGAATAATATCCAACTCATTGATAAATCTCCCTTTAATCAAATTAATTTTTTCAGGAAATATCATCCCTGGATTAACCCCTTTTACATTAAAATTTCCATATTTACTTTTGTGGCTTATCAAACTAATATCCCACATGTGCATGCGTGCACTCATGTGTTCTACTTTTTTATAGTTATGCTCAACCAAAGTATAATCGTCGTTGGTAAATTTTATTTCCCTTCCAGCCTGATAACCTGCATAAGGCTCGGCCGTTTTGCCTGCATTTAACCAAACACTGTTAACGGCATCTCTGTTAAATTGATTCTTTACACCATTTTCTAAACCATTTCCAGCGCCTAATAAAACAATGAGCATAAAGATTCCCCAAGCCACACTAAAACCTGTTAAAAACGTTCTTAACCTATTTTTGGCAATGTTAGCCAATATCTCCTGCCACTTATCTATTTCAAACATGGTTAAACAATCAATCCGTCTTTTAATTGAATGGTTCTTTGGGTAATTGCTGCAATGTCGTGCTCATGGGTCACAATCACAACGGTAATGCCCTGCTTGTTGATGTCTTTTAATAAATCCATCACCTCCAAGCTAGTCTGTGAATCTAACGCACCTGTAGGCTCATCAGCTAAAATCAATTTTGGTTTTGATATCAATGCTCTTGCTATTGCCACACGCTGCTTTTGACCACCACTTAATTCATTTGGCATGTGTTCTGCCCAATCTTTTAATCCAACTTTTTCCAAATATTCTAAGGCAATGGCATTTCTTTTCTTTCTACTTACGTTTTGGTAATACAAAGGCAAAGCCACATTTTCCATAGCATTTTTAAAGGTAATTAAATTAAAAGATTGAAAAACAAATCCAATTAATTGATTGCGTAATTGTGCAGCATGTTTTTCATTTAAACTTTTAATGAGCTCTCCACCTAGCCTGTATTCTCCCTCATCATAAGCATCTAAAATACCAAGAATATTTAGCATGGTAGATTTACCGCTACCCGAGGAGCCCATAATGGAAACCATTTCGCCAGATTCAATGCTTACATCAATGCCTTTTAGCACATGTAAACTGCTGCTACCAGTATGATACGTTTTATGGATATTTTTTAATTGAATCATTCTGATGATTTCTTCACAAGAATTCTGCCACCCAAATTCTTGGCAAGAAATATTTCCATTGCACCATAAAAATCAAATTGATTCTCTTCATTTTGAAAGCCATGTCCTTCGTTGTCTTTAACCATATACTCAATCTTCACCCCACGTTTCTTTAATGCCTCAACAATTTGATCACTTTCAGCCTTATTTACCCTTGGATCATTTGCACCTTGGGCAATAAACAAAGGTGCTTTAATTTTATCTACATGAAATAAAGGCGATGCATCTCTTAATAAAACAGAATCCTTTTGGGGATCGCCAACCATTTCATACATCATTTGCATAAAAGGTTTCCAATAAGGTGGAACCGTTTTCATAAAAGTAAATAGGTTAGAAACACCCACATAATCTACCCCACAAGCATATAAATCTGGTGTAAAAGTTAATCCCGCTAAGGTTGCATAGCCCCCGTAACTTCCACCATAAATTCCAATGCGTTTTGGATCAGCAATACCTTCTTTAACCAACCAATTTACACCTTCTGTTATATCATTTTGCATGGTTTTACCCCATTGCTTAAAGCCCATCTCCCAAAACTTTCTACCATACCCTGTTGAACCCCTAAAATTAATTTGAAGAACAGCATAACCTCTATTTGCCAAGAATTGTACTTCTGGATTCCAGCCCCATTCATCTCTGGCCCAAGGACCACCATGTGGATTTACTATTAAGGGTAAATTTTTGGGGCTTACACCAACGGGCAAGGTTAAATACCCATTTATAGAAATACCATCTGAAGTTTTGTAGGTGATAGGTTTCATTTCACACATTTGCGCCTCATTTAACCATGGCGCTCTGTCAGCTATTTTTGTAAGTTCATCTTTGGCAACATCATAGAAATAAGTGGTTCCAAGACTTCTGTCGCTTATGGTTCGAACCAAATATTTATCCTCATTGCGATTATGTCCAGCAATATAGATTTCATACTTTGTACCCAATTTATTTTGCAACTTCTTATAAATTGACTCCGTAACTACATCTAGAAATTTCATTTCTAATTTAGAGGTGTTGTAACTAATAGCTGTTAACACTTTTCTTTTCCTAGAATATTCTAGCATATCAACATCTACTTCTGCATGCGAAAACAATTCCTCCATCTCCTTTCCATTGGCAATATCAAATTTAACAATAGCCGCTTTATCACGATTTAAATTTGAGCTAGCATACACATACTTGTTATCAAAAGTAAAAAACAAAGGACTCACACTTTCCTTAAATGAGGTGCGCAATACTTGTTTAAAAGGTGTTTTAGCATCCTCGCGGTATAGCATTACGTTATTAACACCATCCGATTGAACGGCAGCTCTGATAACCCCATTATGGTCGGTAATCCAATTGGAAACCCCACCAGGGTTCTTAGCCTCCATCAATAAAGCGCCTGTTTTAATGTTTAATCTATACACATCAAATAATTCAGCATTCTCCTTGTTCATCCCTATCAAAATCTCTTCCTCTCGATCCTCTAAATCATCTACTATTTGAACATTCACTTTAGGGAAAGGAGTTAAGTCTTTTTGTATTTTGGTTTGAACATCAACAGCATACAAATGGAAATTTTCATCACCCCCATTGTCTTTTATGTAAACAATTTGTTGGTCGCTTTTCCAAAAATATCCAGCAATATCTCTATCTGTTAAAAAAGTAATCTGGGAGGTATCACCCGATCCAATTTTTGTAACAAAAACATTCATTCTTTTATTAATTGGTTTGGTGAATGCTATGAGATTGCCCGAAGGGGATAGAATAAAATAAGCATTGGTTGGATTCCTAAAAAAATCCTCCATGGGAACAATAGGTGCCTCAATTTGTTCTGTTTTTTTAGTTCCTGTGCAAGAAACTAAAATACTTATGTAAAATAAACCACCCAACAAACATTTTGATATACTCATCTGATAAACATTATCTACCAAATTAAGTCCTACAACGTGGTAATCCAAACCGATATTTGATGAGAGGTGCTAAATAGCCGCGAAAGGGAAGAAATAAATTATATTGCAGGCAAATGAGAAACCTACTCAGTTATTTATTCCCCCAAAATATTCTAAAGCAAAAGTCGGCATTAAACGGCCTTTTGGAGGTAAATTTGGTGAATGGCAAAAAAATTTTAGATTCCTCTCATAGCAATTACTCTTTTGGTTCATTACAAAAAATTTTAAAAAGAGGCATTCAAGAAATACCTTTAATTACGGAATCTAAGAACATTTTAATTCTTGGCATGGGTGCTGGCTCAGTTGTTGAAACTTTGCGAAATGATTTTAACTCAAACGCACAAATTGACTTAGTAGATTTTGACCCAGTAATCATTGAAATAGCCAAGCAACATTTTAATCTTCACCTCAATAAAAATGTTAATTTAATAGAGGCTGATGCTCATCAATACCTCAAAGAATGCAAGCAACAATACGATTTAATTATTGTTGACTTATTCATTGACAACAATATTCCTGAAAAGTTTATCGGCACTGATTTTGTTCAGTATTTAAACAAACAATTGACAAAAAAAGGCAGTATTGTTTATAATACCATGAGGCAAACGCTGTCACCAGAAAAGAGACAGCGTTTGCAAGAATCATTTAAAAATTTAAACCTTTTGGTAAAAACAATAGAAAGGGTGCATGGCACAAACGACTTGCTCATTATTAAAAAATAAGCCAAATTTCTGTTTGAACCCAAGCTATTTTATCACCAAAGGGAAATTAACTTCAATATCTGTGCTACCATTTGCTAATCCTCCAGTTTTAGGCGAGCTAACTGTATAGTGTTTCAATACCACATTTAAATTACCATTAGATTGGGTCACAACACCAGCATTTGCCTCAAAATTTAAGCCCAATTCAATGGGTGGTGTATGGGTGTCAAAATCTAAAATCTTAATACCTAAGTTGGTATTAGTTGGCGTATAAACAAACCTATGGTTATTGGCATCTGCTTTTATCTCCTCACTTACATTAAAAGTAGGATTTTTACTTTCATCTAAAATTGTGGTAGTTGCTATATATTTAACATTTGGCTTTAACATTATGGTGTCAATAGCAATTGCACTTCCAGGGCCGCCTGGCTGACTCCACTTATAAAAAAGCGTATCCTTAGAAATAGTATCCACAAATTGTATTGCAACAGTGGTGATTAATTCATTTTCATCATGGTTATGGTCATCATCATGATCATCATCGTGTTTTTTACACGATGAAATTGCAGCAACACTAATAAGTAGAATAAAAGTTAGTTTTTTGAAATTGATTGTTTTCATGTTTTTTAATTAAAAAGAAATTTGTAAATTGATAATAAAATTGAACCCGGGATCATTGGTAAAATACCTGAACCTACTCTGATAATCCCGGAAATTTTGGTTCAGGATGTTTTGAAAAGATAAATGAAGAAGCCATAATTTTGAGTTTGAATAGGGCCTAAAAGAAGTGCCAATATTAAAGTTAATAAGTGCATATCCTTTGGGGGGATCTGTATAATCTACTCCTGAAACATACCTATTTTGCTTGGCTACCCAAATACTTTGTAACTCAATACTTGTTGCCTTCAAACTTTTGGTATCTTTAAAATTATAACCCAAAATATGTTCCATCCTATTGGCTGGCATCCAAAGAAGTGGCTGGCTTGAACCTAAATTTTGTGCATATAAATAACTCAACTTACTTTCCCATTGCCAAGCAATATTAGGGCTGTAAGAAGCACTTGCCTCGCTACCAATTAAACTTGCATTTTGTTGGGTAAACTGAAAAGCGGGAAAGGCTCCTCGTATGGTGAGTATTGGATCAGACATTGGATTTTTATACATAAAATCATTGAACAATTGCGCAAATCCATTGAGTTCAAAAAGCCAAAAGTTGTTGTTTTTCTTCACACTAATATCAAGCATAAAACTTCTTTCTGGAACAAGCAATGAATCACCAATCTCAAAACTTGCCACCCCATAATGCAAACCGTAGCTGTATAGCTCGTTTACTGCTGGTGGTCGCCAACCAGTTTGCAAGGAGGCTGCCAACAAATAGTTGTGCTCAAACTTTTTAGTGTAAGTTAAACCAGCAGTGGCCCCATTAAAAAATCGTTCGTAAGCATAGCTCTTTTGGTAGCGAGTAAATCTTGCTACATTTAATTGCCGCACATCATACCTAAGTCCGAACGACAAACTTGCGTCTAGCCATTCTTTTCGGATCAAACCATAAGTACCAACCGACCAAGATTGAAAGGCTGGAATAATAAATTGTAGGCCAGCCACAGAGTTAGTTTGATACATTTCACTCGCCCCTAATTTAAACGCCCAATGGTCTCTGAATTTACGCTCATAGGTTTGCTCCATCGAAAAACTTTGTATTTCCAAATCCATTGCTGGCTTCCCTTGCAATGCTTGATTGTATAACCTGTCAGCATCATATTCTTTTCGCCTATTTACCTGCTGGGTGTATTGCCATTTAAACTTCGATTTTGGACTCATTTGTACGCTCCATTGGGTAGTGAATAGTATATGCTCCACCTCTTGATTAGGCCTACCAATAGCATAGGTAAATGGAAGAATAATCAAAGGCTTGGGTGATTGCAATGCCTTATTTAAATCATCAATGTTTCCTAAGTGTGAACCAATAAAAATACCTTGAGTGCTTGCATACCTGCTAATACCTGTTTCCCAAATCCATTTCTTGTTGCCAAATACCATGTTAAAGGATTGGTTGTTTTCTTCAAAACCAGTATTGCTCATGTTATAAGTTGGGGCATGCGCATCACCTGCTTTGCGCACACTACCATTCACGCGCCAAGCAAAGTACTTCTCTCCACCTATTCTACCTTCTAACATCAGCGAACTTGCACCTTGCAGGCTATTACTAAAACCTTGTAAGTTAATGGCACCATCAATGCCATTTGTTGTTCTCCATGGTTGTGGCAAAACACGAATTACCCCACCTATAGCTTCTGGTCCATACTCTATTGCCGCGCTGCCTTTAATTAAATCTACACCATTGGTTTGAAAAGGATCCAACTCTACCCCATGATCGTCGCCCCATTGCTGACCTTCCATTCTGGCATTGCCTTGCAGCATCACCAAACGTTGCCCATGCAAACCTCTCACTACTGGTTTTGATATTCCACCAGCTGAATTCATGAGCGTAATACCATTCATGTTTTTCAGCAAATCACTGATACTTTGCCCTTGCCTGGCACTAATTTCATCTGCCGATAAATAGTGATTCATGCTAATACTCAAACCACTTGAATGGCCCTTATCAATGACCAAACTTTCGTGCAAGTGACTAGATTCCATGCATAGTTTCACCACATAAGTTTCCTTTAGCGGAAGCTTAATTTTGGCATCAAAATGATGGTAACCTATATAAGAAACATGCAGCAAACACTCGTTGCCAAACAATGAGTCGATAAACGACATTCCTTGCTCATCACTAATATGGTAGTGCCTATGTTTTGCTGCGCTGATTGTTGCCCCAAAAAGTGGCTCACCGCTAATGCTATCAACAACCTTTATTTTTAGAGCATGCCAATCTTGACCCCAAGTTTTTTGAGGAAGAAC
Source organism: Chitinophaga pinensis (assembly GCA_945875195.1). Lineage (GTDB taxonomy): Bacteria > Bacteroidota > Bacteroidia > UKL13-3 > UKL13-3 > B1. Next base: position 7,589 of record CAMCJW010000032.1, read on the forward strand.
AGCAAACAATGGCAATAAAATAAATGTAGTGAAAGCAACCTGAAATGATTGTTTCATTCAAAAAATTTAACTGATAAAAAAGAATTACACTAGGTTAAATGAAGCTAGGCGGATCTTTATTTCCAGTTTGATAATTGGCAATTACAACTAATTTTTGGATGTACTTTGTTGAAATATTAACTCCAATAATTAATGGAATAGTGTATTGAGATACGGAGCCAATATACCCTTTAACAAAATGAAACTGACAGGTAAAACAATTTGCATGATGTTTAGATAAATGCTGACCATGATTACATTGTTTATTAAACTCTCCTTGGCAATTACTAATATCTAAATCGCAATGATGATCTGCCTCAATTGTAGTATAAAGTGCTTCGAGGTGGTGGTCTTCCTCATGGAAATGTAAGGCATTATATGGCAGCAAGCTTACACCCAAGAGGATGCTCAGTAATACGGCTATATGTTTTTTACCTAATAACATTGTGCCAAAAGTAAGCTAATTTCTTCAAGATGTAAATCTACTAATCACATTATGTAACCAATTATAAAATAATTGTGATTTGTGAACACAAAATATTAGCCCTATTTTCGCCACAAATTATATAGAAATGAGTAGAGTAATACATGCCGCCACTGGCGATAAATTAAGTTGCAAAGGATGGGTTCAAGAAGCAGCCTTGCGTATGTTACACAATAACCTAGACCCAGATGTGGCAGAGAGACCCGAAGATTTAATTGTTTACGGTGGAATTGGCAAAGCAGCCAGAAATTGGGAAAGCTTTGAACTAATTGAAAAAGCCCTTAGAGATTTAGAGGAAGACGAAACCTTACTCATACAAAGTGGCAAGCCTGTTGGTATTTTGCCTACTCACAAAGATGCCCCAAGAGTAATCATTTCAAATAGCATGTTGGTTCCTAAATGGGCCAACTGGGAAACCTTTCATGAGCTCGATAAAAAAGGCCTCATGATGTATGGTCAAATGACTGCAGGAAGCTGGATTTACATTGGCTCCCAAGGAATAGTGCAAGGAACCTATGAAACTTTTGCAGAGGCAGCTCGCCAACATTTTGGTGGTTCACTCAAAGGAACATTAACAGTTACCGCAGGACTTGGAGGTATGGGTGGCGCTCAACCACTTGCAGTTACCATGTGCGATGGTGTTTGCTTAGCTGCCGAAATGGTAGAATGGCGTATCAAAAAACGCATTGAAACCAGGTACCTAGATGTTATGAGCAGAGACATCGACCAAGCAATAGACATGGCCCTAAAAGCCAAAGCTGAAGGCAGAGGTTTATCTATTGGCGTGGTTTGTAATGTTATTGATTTATTGGAAAGATTGATTGAACGCAATATCACCCCTGATTTGTTAACCGATCAAACGTCTGCACACGATCCTTTGAATGGTTATTACCCAGAAGATATTGCTGAGGAAGTGTCGGACAGCATGCGCAAAACCGACCCAGATAAATACGTGCGTTTGAGCTTAGATACCATGGCGCATCACATTAAATTGATGCTCGAATTGCAAAGTAGAGGTGCCATTACTTTTGATTACGGAAATAATTTACGTGGACAAGCCAAAGACCAAAGAGGTGTGGCAAATGCCTTCAACTTCCCAGGCTTTGTGCCTGCGTATATTCGCCCGCTTTTCTGCGAAGGTAAAGGTCCATTCCGTTGGGTAGCTTTAAGTGGTGATCCAAATGATATTTATGTAACAGATCAGGTAATGAAAGACTTGTTTCCAGAAAATACTTCCCTACATCGCTGGTTAGATATGGCACGCGAACGCATCGCCTTCCAAGGTTTACCTGCGCGTATATGTTGGATCGGACAAGGAGATAGGGAAAAGGCGGCATTGGCATTTAATGAATTGGTGAGAACAGGTAAAGTAAAAGGACCAATTGTAATTGGCAGAGACCATTTAGATACTGGTTCTGTAGCTTCACCCAACAGAGAAACTGAAGCCATGAAAGATGGCAGTGATGCTGTTGCAGATTGGCCAATATTAAATGCATTGATCAATACTGCTGGTGGTGCAAGTTGGGTAAGTGTGCACCATGGAGGAGGAGTAGGAATGGGTTATAGCATTCATGCTGGCATGGTAATTTTGGCCGATGGTACGGATGATGCAGCTCGCAGATTGAAGCGCGTATTGCACAACGATCCTGCCATGGGTGTTATCCGCCATGCAGATGCAGGTTACGATATTGCCATAGATACCGCCCGCAAACACCGCCTCGACATCAAAGAACGTTTGAGGGACAAATAGATTAGTTATTACTGCAAAGCAACAAAGGAACGATGCTCTTTTTACTGAAATTTTTTAATTAAAAATTGTCACTTGGTTTGTAGTAAAATATAATAAAATATATTTTTTTTTAAAATTGTTACTTCGTTACTTAGTAGTAAAAACCAACCTTATAAAAATTAATTTATTTAAAAATTGTTACTTTGTTTCTTAGTAGTAAAAACTAACCCTATGAAGCACCAAAATTTCTTGTTATTCTTTTTTATAATATGTTTTACCTCATGTTCCTTAATTGGAATCAATATCAACCGCAAGGCGCCTGAGCGTGCAGGTAAGTATCCAAAGTTTAAGGAGCAAGATTCTTTGGTTGGTTATTTAAGTAAAGACAGAGATTGCTACCATCCTTATTATTATGAATTAGCCGTTGATTTCAATATCAAGGAAAAATCCATTCAGGGTTCGAACAAAATTTTCATACTTGCCAAAACAGATTTCAATACCATTTTATTGAACCTAAATGAGCAAATGAAAATCTATTCTATTAAGTACAATGGGCAATTGCTATCTTATAGAAGAAAATATACTGGCTTATGGGTTAATTTTCCGGAGACCATTCCAAAGGGAGAGCATATTGTTATTGATATTTTTTACGGCGGCAAACCAGTAATAGCAAAACGTCCACCTTGGGAAGGAGGATTTGTTTGGAAAAAAGATGATGAAAAACGACCATGGGTAGGTGTTGCTTGCGAACAAGTTGGCGCAAATTTATGGTGGCCACTCAAAGACCATTTAACGGCCGAACCGGATAGCATGCAGATGACTTACACTGTTCCTAAAGGACTAATTTGTGTGAGCAATGGCAAGCTCTTGGATCAAACAGACAGCGCTGACAAAACTTCTTTTACCTACAAAGTAAGTTACCCAATTAATACCTACAATGTAACATTTTATATTGGCAAATTTGAGCACTTTAGTATTTCTTATAACAAGGAAGAAAAAAAACGTTTGCACTTTTATGTGTTAGATTACAATTTAGAAAAAGCACAAAATCACTTTAAACAAACCAAAAAAGTGGTTCAAACATTTGAAAAATTGTATGGTGAATATCCATATTGGCTAGATGATTTTAAGTTGGTTGAAAGTCCTTTCGAAGGAATGGAACACCAAACCGCCATTGCCTATGGAAACGGTTATAGAAACAATGCCTATGGGGTAGATTATATCATTCTGCACGAAACTGCTCATGAATGGTGGGGCAATGCCATATCTGTAAAAGACTATGCCGATATTTGGATACATGAAGGAATGGCCACCTACAGTGAAGCCTTGTATATTGAAGAAACAATGGGTAGAGAAACCTATAATAACTATTTATATTTTTATAGCATTCTCATCAAAAACAAAAAACCTGTTGTTGGTCCTACAGATGTTAACTACTGGAATTACAAAGACTCAGACCCCTATATGAAAGGAGCCTTGATGATGCACAGTTTAAGAATTAGCATTGGCAACGACAGCATATTTTTTGATATTTTAAAATCATTTTACCAGCAATACAAGCATCAAACTGTTACCTCTCAAAATTTTATTGATATGGTAAGTTTAAAAACGGGCAGCAACTATTCTTGGTTTTTTAATCAATATTTATACAAGCACCAACCGCCAAAACTTGAATACTTTATTGAAGCTTCAGACAAATCGAATGAACAAACATTCTATTACAAGTGGATCAATGTTGCTGATGATTTTGTGATGCCAATTTTGGTTAAAAATCCTGATGGCAGTAAAACCAAAATCTATCCAACTACTGCAGAAAAATCTATTCAAGTTAGTGGCGAAAGGCTTATTGAAATTGATGTAAGCTCTGCTTATTTTGCAAAAACAGAAAGAAAAAGAAAATAAAAAAGGCGCTTAAGTTTTAACACTTAGCGCCTATCTTAGTAAATTATTTAACTCTTATTTATTGGCAACTACTCTAACTTTTACATCAAAATTATCTGAGATAGCTTTGTCGCCTAAGTCTGTAAAGAAACTTGCAGAACCATAACGGATATCAAATTTAGCGCGATTGATACTCAAATCTGCGTTTACAATTACTTGCTTTGCATTTACAACAACCAATGCAGGAAAAGTAACTTCGTTGGTAATTCCTTTAATAGTTAAATCTGCAACAATGTTGTAATTGTTTGCATCTTTACCATTAGGTTTAATAGCAGTTGCTGATTTTACTTTAATGGTAGCAGTACCAAAATTTGCTACAGAAAAGAAATCTTCGCTCTTTAAATGACCAACTAATTTATCATGGTATTCACCCGTTAAATCTGTTGCATCAAGGGTGTTCATGTCTACTAAAATTTCTGCACCTTTCAAAGTATTACCAGTAGTAGTAATAGAACCTTTTGAGTATTTAACAATACCACTGTGTTCGCCGGTTACTTTGGTTGCATGCCATTTAAAAGTTGAAGCATTCACATCAACATTGTAGGTTGCGTCTGCTTTTTTTGCTGGTGGATTAGCAATGGCAGAGATTGTTAAGCCAATTAGGCTTAATAGAATCATTGTTTTTTTCATATTATTTATTAAATAGTTTATTCGCAAAGTTTGTCGAGAAGCAAATTTAAAGTTTGGGCCTCATCCTTGTTTAATTTTGCCAAGTTCATTTCAAAATCCTCAAAATTTTTATCAATTTCAGCCAATACACTCAACCCACTTTCTGTAATCACTAAATCTACTTGTCGCCTGTCTACTTTACACTCTTTGCGTGATAGCAATTTCTTTTGCTTCAACTTCTCTACCAACCTAGATGCATTGCTCATTTGATCCAACATTCTTTCTTGAACCAAACCTACACATGCAGCATTTGGATACTGACCTCTTAAAATTCGCAACACATTATACTGTTGCGGAGAAATATCGTAGGCCTTAAAAAAACGTGTTTGCGCTGCATTGATCACTCCAGCCGTGTAAATGAGATTCAACAAAACTTTGTGGTGTTCATGTTTGAATTTAGTTTGTTTAATAGCTTCTTCGAGTTTCATCTACAGAACAAAATTACATGTATATACATTTAATGTCCAAACAAATTAACTTTAATTTTTATAATAGCTTAATTACCAATTAATTATTTTTAAAAGGTAAGCCATTTATAAAAGTAGCGCTTGGATTTAATTTCCTAATGTCACTTAAATCGGCAGTAAAAAGGTCTTTATCCAAAACCACAAAATCTGCAAAAGTTCCAGGCAGTAACGACCCCATTTCATTTTCTTGAAAAGAACCCTTAGCAGCCCAAGTAGTGATGCCCATTAAAGCCTGCTCTCTGCTCAAAGCCTCATTAATTTGAAAACCCGCTGCCGGAAATCCATTTTTATCCTTGCGTGCAACAGCAGAATAGAAAGTAAAAAAGGGCGAAACAGATTCTACAGGGAAATCGGTTCCAAGTGGCAGCCAGCCTAATTGTTTGAGTAAGGTTTGGTAGGCATAAGCGCCTTTTATTCGGTTCGAACCTAAACGCTCTTGCGCCCAAACCATATCGCTGGTGGCATGTGTGGGTTGAACAGAAGGAACGATTTGGTATTGGCCAAATAAGTTAAAATCTGCTTGGTTCAAGACTTGGGCATGCTCAATTCGCCACCTCCTATTTGGCAAATTTCCAACATACCTTCCATACAATTTTAGCAATAACCTATTGGTAGAATCGCCAATAGCATGGGTATTTAATTGAAAAGGTGATCTCGAAATTTGCTCAATATAATTCTCCATTTCTACGGCTGGTGTTAATAAAAAGCCGCTGTGTTTTGGATGATCCGAATAAGCGTCTATCAAGCACGCACCTCTAGAACCAAGGGCTCCATCGCCATACATTTTAAAACTATTTACTTGCAGCCTATCTGTTTTTAATGGACCACGCTTAATCCAAAATGCCAAATTTTCTTTGGTTAAACTCACCATAGCGTTTATCCTAATTGATAAAAAATTGGCCTTTTGCAGAGAGTCAATTAACAAAATCACATCAGTATCTAAACCAGCATCTGTTACTGCTGTTATTCCATAATTGAAACAAGCCCGCTCTGCATCTAATAAAGCCCTAATCTGTTCTGTTCTGTTAGGCTTTGGAACAACTTTATCTAATAAATCAACTGCATTATCAATCAATACCCCACTAGGCTTTCCTTTATAAAGTAAAACCTCTCCACCTGCAACTTTAGTGTTCTTGGTAATACCTGCCAATCGCAAAGCGCAATCATTGGCAATAGCAGCATGACCATCCACACGTTTCAAAATAACTGGAATATCAGGGAAAGCATTGTTTAAACTTTGGTTCGTAGGAAAAGCTTTACCCTCCCAATTGTTTTGATCCCAACCCCTACCCAATAAATAGTTTTTGGTTTGCCTAGAATAAAAATTCATGCACTTATCTACTACATCTTCAAATGATTTTGTTTCACTTAAATCAACCATTTGAAGAAACATACCCAAGCCATACAAATGGCAATGTGCATCAATAATTCCAGGGTAAATAAATTTCCCTTTAAAACTCATTTGCGAATCTACATGAAACTTCGTTAGCAAGTCCTTTGCTTCACCAACTGCTAAAATTTTCCCTCCTCCAATAACCATTGCCCCATACTTACTTAAAGCCGAATCTGCGGTTTGTATTTGGGCATCTACAATAATTAAATCGGCTTGCTGTTTTGGTGTACAGGCAAAAAATTGTAAAAATAAAATACCTACAATGAGTAGTTTAAATATATTCATTTTTGTATGCGTTAATTTAGGTTGTATTCTATTTAAATTTTATTCAACATTTGAACGCTTGTGCTTCCACCTGCGGTGACTCCACAACCAGCTTTCAGGGTAATTTCTAATACATTTTTCTAACAAACGCGTATGTGCCTCGGTTATTTCAAAATCCTTTGTTAACTTAGGTTCAGCAAAAAGCAACTCAAATTGCACTTCATAATACCCCCGCTTTAAACGATGCATTTCACCATAAACAATAGGGTAATTTAACTTCTTGGCCATTTTTTCTACACCTAAAAAAACAGGAGTATCTTGGTTCAAAAATTCCATCCAATGACAACCTGTGGAACTAGGCGTTTGATCTGCAATGAAAGTTATAGCCGAAGGAATATTTTTTCTTGCAATCATTTCGCGCATGGTATTTTGCATGGTAATAGGATAAACCCCATACCTGTTGCGTATGGCATACATAAACCAATCAAAAAACTTACTACTCAATGGATGGTACAATACATCCACTTGAATACCTTGTTGATGCAGACCTTGCCCAGCCCACTCCCAGTTAGCTATATGACCGCAAACCAAAATAAAAGGCTGATTTTTACTTTTAAAGGAGTTCATCAAATCCATGTTATCATACCTAATATGACTTTTATAATAGCCTCTGCTCCTAATGGCAATAGTGATTGTTTCAAGTGTTACATCAAACAAATTTTGGTAAAATTTAAATGCAGTATCCTTGATCCATTTCTCCTCCTTCTCCGGAAATGAATTTCTCAAATTAGTTAAAACAACCTCCTTCCTATAAGAAAACAAAGTATAGAAAATGAAACGCAGTAAATCGGAAAGCCCATAAATAATAGGCATTGGCAACAAGGCTATCACATAAAGCGGAATAGCCATCAAAACATAATACCATTTAAAGTTAGGCTTCATACTTTACTGTCGTGAATGAATTCCAATTCTATTACCTTCAGTGTCTTCAATAATGCCTGTATAGCCAAAATCTTCGCTAATGAGCGCGGCAGGACGTAAAATTCTACCACCTAATTGCTCGGCCAAGGCCATTTGCTCAACAATAGGTAAATGTGCGTTTAAATACATCATTACACCTGCATAGCTAGGCTTGTAAGCACTGTGCTGAACCAAAGCCCCTTGTTGACCGCCTAAAATCGCCATTTTGAAATCGCCCATATCTTGAAAATTGATATTTGCCTCCAAAAATTTCTCATAAAATGCCATAGCTCTGTGAATATCATTCACCGGAATTTCAAACCAAGTTATAATATATTATTTGCTTATTGGGGGCTCCCACAATTCAATTTTATTGCCTTCCAAGTCGAGTATCCAGCCAAATTTACCAAATTCACTTTCCTCAGTTTTATCCATCACAACCACTC
>CAMCJW010000033.1 GCA_945875195.1 Chitinophaga pinensis
TTTAGATACACTCAATGGCATTGCCGAAGGTTTAAACATTAAATTAAAGGCCAAAATAAATAACTTAAGTGACCCAATGTTAATGCTTAAAGTAAATGTTACAGGCCGAGCCACATCTTTAAACAACCATTTAGATTCGAGCAAAACTCATATTAACAGAGGATTTATACTATCTAACTTTTTTTATGAAGGCAAATTAAAAGAATACGAAAACAGCCAAATAAATTCGCTTACTGGCAAGCTAACTGGAGATTTTAAACTCATCAATGCAAGTGTATCTTTCCCAGAAAAAAACTTAGTGGTAAGTCCCATTAATTGCAGTATTCAGTTTAACCGCGACCAATTAATTATTCAGAAATTATTATTGTATTTTGGCAAAGATTGTGTTTCTATTACAGGTAAAATGGACCATTTCATTCCTTTTTTTACACAGGTAAATGAAAAGAGTTTTGTTCAATTAAACCTACAAGCAAATAGGATAAATTTAGGCAATTTTATGAAGCAGAAAAAACAAAATGCTGCCAATAAATTAAAGAAAAACAAACTGAAAAAAATATACGATACTGCCCTAAAGATACATGAAAAAATCACCTATAACATTTCGGTTCAAACCGATGAATTAGTAAAAGACCGATTTAAAGCAACCCAAGTAAAAACCAACTTAAGAATGAAAAATGATAACCTCACTATAGGACCATTTGAGGCCAAATTTGCAGGTGGCACCATTGCACTAACAGGTGAAATTAAAAAGTTTTCGCAGGATTGGTCGCCATTTAAAATACAAACAAAAATTAGACGAGTAGACATGAGCGAGTTTATGTATTCGTTTAATAATTTTGGTTCAAAAAGCCTTACCTCTAAAAATATCTTTGGAAAAATGAACGCCCAAATAGACCTGAGTAGTTCGTTAGATAATAACGCCAATTTTATGAACAAGCATTTAAAAGGGCATGTAACCATGGTGGTGCAAAATGGGCAGTTAATTAACTACAAACCTATTATGGAGATGGGCAATTTTATTATGACTAATAGGGATTTTAAAAATATAAGTTTCTCTAAAATTGAGGCCGATTTAAAAACTTATGGTACAGAAACTGATATAAAAAGAATGGAAATTAGCACCAATGTTGCCCGCTTATTCATAGAAGGCAGGTATTCATTTAAAGACAGCACCTACATTTTATTGCAGGTTCCACTGAGCAATTTTAAAAAACATGATAAAAATATTAAACCCGAAAATATTGGAACCGATTCAAAACTTGGTCCAAGCATTTTTTTAAGCATTAAAACCAATGAGCAAGGGAAAATGAAAATAGCCTATCAACCTTTTTCAAAAAAATCTAAATAAAAGTAAAACTTATTTTTAACCAAAAACGTTTAACAGATATATGAAAAAAATAACCTTTATCCTATTTTTTGCTTTAGCAGCAATTACTACAAAATCTCAAACCTTAGACACCCTAGATTATGTGAATCATTACGGTGTTGTTTTCCCGGTTTTGGAAAAAGCTTCCCTCTCTAACCCTGAGTTAAAAAAGATTGTTAAACCATACCCAGAAGCCCACAAGGAATTTAAGAGAATGCGAATGTTAAAACATGCCGAAATTGCTTTGTTTGTTGTTTCAATGGTTCCACTAATTTATGCTATTGGGGCAGAAAGCGAACAACAATTTTGGATTGGACTTGGCCTATCAGCCGTTATTTCTGGCGTATCTTATGCACTCATAAATGAACCCTATAACAGGCGCATGAGAAAGACCATAGAAGTTTACAATAAACTAAAGGTTGAGGAATTTAAAAAATAGCTAAACACTGGTTTTTGAGTTTACACAATTTCACCTTCTCTAATTTCAAAAAAAGTTGGGTCAATAGCTAATTCACCCAATATTGCTTGCGCTCTTTCTTTTTGTGTATCTGTAATAAAAATTTGACCAAAGTTTCCATTGGTAATCCATTTAAACAATTCTTTTAACCGGGTTTGATCCAATTTCTCAAATATATCATCTAATAAAAGTAAGGGCTTCACTCCTTTCATTTTTTCGAGGTATTGAAATTGGGCAAGTTTAAGAGAAATAATGAATGATTTTTGTTGCCCTTGTGAACCAAATTTCTTTAGCGGATTGTGTTGCAAAATAAACACCAAATCATCTTTGTGAATGCCGCGTGTGGTGCGCAATAAATCTATATCCGCCTGCTCATGCAAGATCAATAAATCTGGGTAAATCTGTTTATTTAAATCTGATTCAAAAACCAAATCAACCTGCTCATTTGTGCCAGATAAGGTTTTGTAGTTTTCTAAAAACAATGGTTTAAAAATATCTAAAAAAGCCAAGCGTGCCCTATAAATATAGGTACCACTCCTACCCAACTGCTCATTGTAAACCTCTAATAAATCGCGGTTAAAATACCTGTTTTCAAAAAAATCTTTCAGCAGTTTGTTTCGTTGATCTAATGTTTTTTGGTATTGCATCAATTCATGCAAGTAAATTCTATCGCACTGTGAAATAATTAAATCTACAAATTTTCTCCGCTCCTCACTACCTTCATAGATGAGCTTAATATCGCCTGGGGCAATCATCACAATTGGCAAAGCCCCAATATGCTCAGAAAATTTTTCGAGTTCGTTGTTATTAACCAATAACTTTTTACCCAAACCTCTTTGAAAAACCAATCGCAATTTTTCACTTATATCTTCCCTATTTACCAGAGCCTCTAGCACAAAATACTGTTCGCCTTGCAAAATTTGCTGGTGATCAACCGAATTAAAATAGCTTTTGGTGATAGATAAATAATAAATGGCATCAAGCACATTGGTTTTGCCAGCGCCATTTTTCCCAAAAAGCACATTTATTTTCGGGCTGAACCGAAAAGTAGTTTGAGGATAGTTCTTAAAGTGGTTTAAGCTAAGTTGGCTAAGATACATGGTTGCAATTTAAGAAAACGCGCACTTTAAAATGAAGAAAAACTCCTATTATCTGATAATCAATGCACAAAGAATACTTGTCAAAAGTAATATTTTGCATACTTTTGCAATTCTCTAAAAATGGCAACAAACAATTTCACTAAAGAAACTTACCTCAACTGGTATGAGCAAATGATGCTCATGAGAAGATTTGAGGAGAAGTCGGCCCAATTATACGGCCAACAGAAAATCAAAGGATTCTGTCACCTCTACATTGGCCAAGAAGCCGTTGTAGCCGGAACAATGAGCGCCCTTACCAAAGGGGATAAAATCATTACGGCATACAGAGACCATGCACATGCAATAGCTTGTGGCATACCTGCAAGAGAAGTAATGGCTGAGCTTTATGGTAAAGTAACCGGCTGCTCTAAAGGAAAAGGTGGTTCAATGCACATGTTTAGCAAAGAGCATAACTTTTTTGGCGGCCATGGCATTGTAGGTGGACAAATTCCTCTTGGGGCTGGTATTGCCTTTGCCGACCAATACAGAGGAGGTAAAGAGGTTACTGTATGTTATTTTGGCGATGGCGCTGCCCGCCAAGGTGCATTGCATGAAACCTTTAATATGGCCATGATTTGGAATTTGCCAGTAATATTTGTTATCGAAAACAATGGTTACGCCATGGGAACTTCTGTAGGAAGAACAACCAATGTGCGTGAAATGTATAAAATTGGTGAAAGCTACGAAATGCCCTCTGAATCGGTGGATGGCATGAACCCAGAAGAAGTTCACAAAGCCATTGCAACCGCTGCCGAAAGGGGCAGAAAAGGTGAAGGACCAACCTTATTAGAAATTAGAACCTACAGGTACCGTGGCCACAGTATGAGCGACCCAGCAAAATACCGCACCAAGGAAGAAGTTGAAGAATACAAGTCGCAAGACCCAATTGAGCAAGTGAAGGCAGTTTTACTAAAGAAGAAATATGCCAGCGAAGCAGATTTAGAAAAGATAGAAGAAAACATTATGCTTGTAGTAAATGAAGCAGTAGAATTTAGCGAGAATTCCCCATATCCGCCTGCATCAGACCTATACGAAGATGTTTATTTTGAACCGAATTATCCGTTTATAAAAGAATAAGAAAGCGAACCAGATGAGCCACAAAGAAGAAAAAAACGCAGAGTTAGAATTAGATCACACCCTTATTGAAACAACTCATAAGGTTGAAACATTGTATGTAACTTACAAAAAGCAAATAAACATGGCTGTTATTGCAGCAGTTTTAGTTGTTGCAGGATATATTAGTTTCAACAAATTTTACATTGAACCAAAAGAAAAAGAAGCATCAGCAGCTATTTTCACTGCTCAAAATTGGTTTGAAAAAGACAGCTTTGATTTGGCTTTGAATGGCCAAGGAGATGCCTTAGGATTTATTGCCGTTGCCGATGAATACAGTTTAACCAAAGTTGGAAACTTAGCACATTATTATGCTGGAGTTTGCTACATGCGTAAAGGTGAGTTTCAAAATGCAGTTGATCAATTGGATGATTTTAGTACCAAAAATGAATTGGTTGGCCCATTGGCAATTGGTTTAAAAGGTGATGCTTTTGTTGAATTGAAAGAAGTTGACAAAGGCGCAAAACTATACATGAAAGCTGCTGGCATGAGTAAAAACAAGCTTACAGCGCCAATTTTCTTGAAGAAAGCAGGATTGGCTTATGAAGAATTAAAAGAATACAAAGATGCTATCAGCGCATACGAAAAAATCAAATCTGATTACAGCGATGCGCAGGAAGCACAAGACATTGATAAATTTATTTCAAGAGCAACTGCTGCTCAAGGAAATTAAAAAATAGCCACCATTCGGGCACCGAAGCTTTTAGCGTAGGTGTTAAGGCGCAAAGGCACGGAGATTATTCTTCGTGCTTTTTTTTTGCACCCAGATTTAATCTTAAGTTAAAATATAACCACAGCTCACAGAGAGAGGACACAGAGCTTTCGGAGGACAATAAAAAAAATAAAACCTGTGGGCTCTGTGTATTTTTCTCTGTGGCTCTCTGTGGTTAAAAAAATAAACTTTCTCCACCAAGGCATTTTGAATTTGGATGATTACCTTTGTTTTATAATTACCCAGGTAAATGGATAACCATTCCTGAAAACCAGGTGAATTTTAACAAAAACTATGGCAACATCCTTAAAAAACCTTTCGGAAACTGATATCAAACCCAATAAGGCAATCAAAAAATTCAATATCGCGTTGGTTGTTGCCGATTGGAACACTGAGATTACCCATTCGATGCGCGATGCAGCCATTGGATTTTTAAAAGAACAAGGACTCAAGGAATCTAATATAAGCATTCACCCTGTGCCTGGAACCTTTGAATTACCATTAGGGGCTCAATTTTTGGCTCAGAACAAAAAGATTGATGCCGTTATTGCCATAGGTTGTGTGATTCAAGGAGAAACTCGTCACTTTGATTTTATTTGCGATGCATGTGCCAATGGCATTATGCAAGTTGGATTGCAATACAATATTCCTGTAATTTTTGGGGTGTTAACCACCAATAACCTTGAACAGGCAAAGGAAAGAGCTGGCGGAAAACATGGCAATAAAGGTATTGAAGCAGCAGAAACTGCGTTGAAGATGTTGTTATTAAAATATGAACTTTCGTAGTTTAACGGTTTTTAGGTTCAAACCGTTTTTTTTAAATGTGGCATTCACCTATGTTTGAAGTAAGTAATAAGTGATGCATTTTAACCGATATTTTTTATTCATTTTTGCCATATTGGGTTTGGCAGCCTGCAAAAAAGGCTTTGAAGGAACTAAAAATCCAGTGCCCGCTCCAGAAACTTTTATGGTGGTTGATTCTATATTCAGAACTGGCGAAAATAGACTTACCACCTCCGTAGATGCCTATTGGTGGGGAAATTCAACTGGTGGTTTTATAGCAGGATATGAGGTTTCAACGGATAACATGTTGAGCTGGCAATTTACCAAGAGCCAAGACAGTACTTTTTTACTTAAAATACCTCCTGGTCAAGACAGTGCAGATATTGTAATTTACATCCGCGCGGTTGACAATTTGGGTCAAAAAGACCCTAGTCCGGCCTCTACTTTGTATCCCATAAAAAACTCAAGGCCTGACGTAAAATTTATTTTTTCGCAACCCATTGGAGGCATTGCTTCTCAAAATCCAAGTATTGTTTTTCCAGTATTAAAATACACCATTTTTGGTACTGATCCAGACGGGAATGAAGACATAAAAGGCTATGAATTGTATTTAAATGATACCAATGCCACCCCTTATTCTTTACCAGCAAATACGAGTTCATTTTTGTTACAATCTAATAGTCCCAAGGCAGATTCTAGCGCATGTATGGTGTATGTTAATGGCAGCAATAACGCACTATCAAAGTCTATCTCAGGATTAAAACACAATGCCGCTAATATCATTTATATCAGGGTAATTGACAATGCCTTAAGTAAGTCGGTATACATTGCCACCCCTGCCATTTGGGTGAAAAAAGTAAGCTCAGATATTTTGCTGTTGAATGGTTATAGCAGCAATAAATTCTTTGTGCAAAACTTTTATACCGCCAATTTAAAAGCAAATGGCATCAGTAAATTTGATACCCTACAAGCTACCGAAATTGTAAATGATAATTACACCCAGTTACAACCCGATTTTCAAACACAAGCCAAAACTTTTGCCTTGTTTAAAAAGATGCTTTGGTTTGGAGATAATGCCAGTTTTATGTTGTCGTTTGGACAAAGATCTACCACCGATTTTTTTAACAATGGCGGTGCATTGTTTATGGCAGTGGCTATTAATTCTAGTTTCGACCCATTGTCAAATTTCCTAGATTGGACGCCCATCAGGAGCTTGATTAATCCGCCATCAGGTTCCATTTTTAGGGTGAATATCAATGCCATTGTTAACCCGGTTAATCCAACTTGGCCAAACATTAAATCTACAGCAATTATTGCGAGTGCACGACCATTTGAAATATCTTATAACACCCCAAGTATAGCTTATGATTCATTGTACTTTAATGGTATCATTGAAAGCAAAACAGGCCAATCGCCCATAGATTGGAAGGGTGTGTCTACTTTGATGGCAAAACGATATACAGTTAGTAATCAAAAAACAAACTTTATTATTAGCAGTATTCCACTCGAAAGATTCAACGGTTTAACTAATTGTGACACCCTCTTCAATAAAATATTTATTGACGAATTGGGCTTTTGATGAAAAAAAAACTGATCATATTTGCAAGTGGCAGCGGCAGCAATGCCGTAAATGTTTGCCAAAACTTTAAGCATCACCCAGAAATAGAAGTAGCAGCCATTTTTTGTAATAAGCCAAATGCTGGGGTGATCCCAAAGATGATGGCATTGAACATACCTGTAGTTATTTTTAATAAAGAAGATTTTTTAAAGGAGGATTATTTCTTATCACTACTCAATAAATACAATCCAACCATTATAGCTTTGTTAGGTTTTTTATGGAAAGTTCCGTCATTTTTGGTTCGAACCTACCCAAATAAAATAGTGAATTTACACCCTGCTTTGTTACCAAAATTTGGAGGAAAAGGAATGTATGGCCATTATGTTCATGAGGCTGTAAAAGCAGCTGGAGAAGCGCAAACAGGCATTACCCTGCATTGGGTAAATGAGCATTACGATGAAGGCAATACCATTGCTCAATTTTCGTGCGATTTATTGCCAAGTGATACAGTTGAAAACATATCAGAAAAAATTCATGAATTGGAACAAAAATTTGTTCCCTCTGTGATTGAAAAAATCATGAATGGTGAATTGAGGTAATTGCTCAAAAAAATCTTTACATAAATCTTTTTCTTGTCCATATTATTCTAAAAGGTTCATTACCTTTGCAGCTCCTTTTATTACTCGCATGACAAGTTCAGTTAAAATTTCAAACGCCTTAATTTCAGTATTTTATAAAGATGGGTTGGCGCCAATTGCCACCGCACTTCACAAACAAGGTGTAAATATATATTCTACAGGAGGAACTCAAGAGTTTTTAGAAAAAATGGGGATCCCGGTTTTTGCGGTTGAAAAGCTTACAGGTTACCCAAGTATTTTGGGAGGCAGGGTTAAAACATTGCATCCAAAAGTATTTGGTGGCATTTTAGCAAGAAGAGAAGAGGCGCAAGATTTAGCCGAAATTAAAGAGTTTGATATTCCTCTGTTTGATTTAGTAATGGTTGATTTGTACCCATTTGAAGAAACATTGGCAAGTACAACAGAAGAAAGCAAAATCATTGAAAAGATTGATATTGGCGGTGTTTCCTTAATCAGGGCAGCAGCAAAAAACTTCAAACATTCTTTGATTGTTTCGCACACCAATCAATATGCAGAGTTGCATCAACTTTTAGAGGAGCAAGACGGAAGCACAAACATTGAACAAAGGAAAAGCTTTGCAGCAAAAGCATTTCAAGTTACCTCACATTATGATACTGCCATCTTTAATTACTTTAATAGTGGCCATAACTTACCAGCATTTAAAGTGAGTTACGACCATGGTACGGTTTTAAGGTATGGAGAAAATCCGCATCAGAAAGGATTCTTTTTTGGGCATTTAAATAACTTCATGACCCAATTGCATGGCAAAGAGTTGAGTTATAATAACCTCTTAGATGTGGATGCTGCAGTAAATTTATTGGCAGATTTTACTGAACCAACAGTGGCAGTAATTAAACATAACAATCCTTGTGGTGTAGCATCTAGAGACACTTTGTTAGCGGCTTGGAAAGATGCTTTGGCTGGAGATCCGGTATCGGCCTTCGGTGGCATTATTATATTGAACCGCATAGTTGATTTGGCAACTGCAACCGAAATGGATAAGGTGTTTTTGGAGGTATTAATTGCGCCTGGGTACGATGCGGAGGCATTGGAATTATTAAAGGGAAAGAAAAACCGCATCATATTGGTTCAAAAAGAAAAACTACCGAGCTCACAAACTGTGAGAACAGCTTTAAATGGCGTATTGGTTCAAGACAGAGACTTGGTAGTGTTAACTGCAGAAAACTTAACACCTGTAACCTCTCATTTGGCAAGTGAGGCAGAGATTGCTGATTTGTTGTTTGCAAATAAAATTGTAAAACATACCAAATCTAATACCATTGTGTTGGCAAAAAATAAGCAATTGCTGGGAATAGGCTGTGGCCAAACATCTAGGGTAGATGCCTTAAAACATGCCATAGCAAAGGCAAAAGCATTTGGATTTAGCTTAGAAAATGTGGCCATGAGTAGTGATGCGTTTTTTCCATTTCCAGATTGTGTGGAGATAGCAAAATTGGAAGGCATACATGCTGTTATACAGCCTGGGGGCTCAATTAAAGATGATGCATCGATTGCTTATTGTGAAAAAAATGGCATGCCAATGTACTTGAGTGGTATCCGTCATTTTAAACATTGAGAAAAAAAGGAAGCAGGTTTAAATTTTTAGTTTTAATCAAATCTGCTCAAAAATGATTGTCGTGTTGATAACCATTTGAAATTGAGGTAAAACTTTTCATTCTTTTATTTGAATAATTATTATTTTGCAATGGGAATAACCCTTGCACCGGAAAGACAAGATTCATGAGTTTATTTAGCTTTTTAACACAAGATTTAGCCATTGACCTGGGAACAGCCAATACGCTAATCATACATAAAGACCAAGTAGTAGTAGATGAACCATCTATTATTGCCGTAAACCGCAGAAACGGTAACGTAATCGCGGTTGGTAGTCAGGCACAACAAATGCATGGCAAAGTGCACGAAGATATCAAAACAATTAGGCCTTTGAAGGATGGAGTAATTGCCGATTTTCAGGCTGCTGAGCACATGATAAGAGGCATGATAGACATGATACCTAAAACCAGTAAGTTGATTAAACCTCAACAGCGCATGGTAATTTGTATCCCATCTGGTATTACAGAAGTTGAAAAACGTGCTGTAAAAGACAGTGCAGAGCGCGCTGGGGCAAAAGAGGTTTACCTTATTCATGAACCAATGGCTGCGGCTATTGGTATTGGCATAGATGTGTTTGAACCAATGGGAAACATGATTATTGACATTGGTGGTGGAACAACTGAAATTGCAGTTATTGCTCTGGCAGGTATTGTTTGCGACCAATCCATTCGTGTGGCAGGAGATGAATTTACAGAAGACATTTTAGATTACATGCGCAGGCAACATAACCTCTTGGTTGGTGAAAGAACAGCGGAAAGAATTAAAATTGAGGTTGGTTCAGCCTTGCCAGAACTAGAAAATCCACCACCTGATTTTGCAGTAAATGGGAGAGATTTAATGACTGGTATTCCTAAGCAAATTACTGTTAGTTATTCTGAAATTGCTTCTGCTTTGGACAAATCAATTTCTAAAATTGAAGAAGCCATTTTGCGCGCATTGGAATTAACTCCTCCAGAATTATCTGCTGATATTTATTCTACAGGCCTGTATTTAACAGGAGGAGGTGCATTGTTGAGGGGCTTAGATAAACGTATTGCCACCAAAACAAAATTACCTGTTCATGTTGCTGAAGACCCATTGAGAGCGGTAGTTCGCGGTACAGGTATGGCACTTAAAAACCTGAAGAATCACAAATTCTTAATGACATGAATTTAGACTTAGACATAGCGCTAAGTTGGATTTAATGAAGTAATACCCTTATATGAGAAACCTGATATTCTTTTTTTACAAGTACTACACATTTATCCTTTTCTTTTTTCTTGAACTTTTTTCGTTTGTGGTTTTGTATCAATATAACAATTACCAAAAAGCAAGTTTTCTAAATTTCACAGGGGGCATTTCTAGTTCATTTTATGAATCCATCAATAGCACAACCAATTATTTTGGCTTGCGAAATATCAACGATAGTTTGTTAGCTGAAAATGCCTCTTTGCGTTCGCAAATGATGAATGCTTATTACCAAAGTGGTACCACTCAAACTTCTATTAATGATACTGTTTACAAACAACAATATTCATACATATCGGCCAACGTAGTAAACAACTCGGTAACCAAAAGAAACAATTATATTACCATTGATAAAGGTGCCATGCATGGCATTGAGCCCGATATGGGCGTTATCAGTAGCAATGGGGTTGTGGGAATTGTTACCAGTGTTTCTTTGCACTTTGCAACCATTAGATCGGCTTTAAATGGCAATACAAAAATTAGTTGTATGTTAAAAAAGAACAATGCTTTTGGTTCTTTGGAATGGAATGGTGACGACCCAAAATTTTCTAGTTTGAAATATGTAAACAAGCATGTGCCAATTACCTCTAATGATGAAGTTGTAACCAGTAATTATTCTACACTATTTCCAGAAGGCATACCTGTAGGACAGGTGTATTCCCATTCATTAGATGCTGGAGATAATTTTCATGTGATTAAAGTTAACTTGTATACCGATTTTTCTACTTTAAAAAATGTATATGTTATCAAAAATATTTTTAAAGATGAACAACAAACATTGGAGGGAAATTTAAAAGGTGGTAATTGAGCTGATAACATATATTGTTCGATTTTTATTGATCATTTTGATTCAATTATTGGTTGTCAACAACATAGAATTGAGCACCTATGTGAATCCATACATGTATATACTCTTTATACTAACCTTACCCATTTCTATGAAACCTTGGGTGGTGGTTTTAATCTCGTTTTTTACGGGCATGGTTATGGATACATTTAGCAGTACTCCAGGATTACACATGGCAGCTACTGGTTTTATGGGTTATATAAGAGGATTCTATCTGCAATTTTCTTGCAGCAAAGAAGATTTTGCTGGTCGCATTGAACCATCTATTTCGAAAAAAGGTATTGTATGGTTTATAGTTTACATGACCATATTAACCTTGCTTCATCATGTGTTTTTATTTTATCTAGAAATTTATAGTTTCAAAGAATTCTTTAGAACTTTATGGAGAATTTTATCTAGTACTTTTTTCACGGTGCTAATTATTACTCTTGGTCAGTTATTATTTTATAGGAACGCCAAAACCTAAACAATGGATAACTTCGCCAAGCAAAGAACCCTACTGATTATTTTTATCAGTGTAGCGCTGATATACATAGCGCGCTTATTTTATATTCAGGTTGTAGATGATAGCTATGTGTTCTATGCACAAAACAATGTTTTACAAGAGCAAACCATTTACCCCGCCAGGGGATTAATTTACGATAGGGATGGAGAGCTTTTGGTATACAATGATGCCATTTATGATTTGTCTGTAACACCAGATCAGGTAAAGAATTTAGATACCTTATCATTTTGCAAGGTATTAAACATTAGCAAAGAGGAGTTTTTAGCCACCTTTGCAAGATTAAAAAGGCAAAAGGGATATAGTCCTTGGAAGCCAATTGTTTTTCAACGTCAGATTACCATACCTACTTATGCGGCCTTCCAAGAAAAGCTATTCGATTTTCAAGGCTTTTTTGTAGAGGTACGAACAGACAGAAAATACAAACACAGCAACGCTGCTCACGTTATGGGTTATATTGGTGAGGTTACTGATAGAGATATTGAGAAAAGTGACGGCTATTATAGAATGGGCGATTTCATTGGTATCAGTGGCGTGGAGAAGGTTTATGAAAAAGAATTGGGTGGTATAAAAGGTACAAGGTATGTTTTAGTTGATAGCAAAAACAGGACCCAAGGAAGGTATAAAAACGGTGAATTTGATACAGCAGCTACTGCCGGACAAAACATTCATTTGAGCATCAATCAAAAGTTACAGGCATTAGGAGAAGACTTACTTATTGGCAAAATTGGAAGTGTAGTAGCCATTGAACCTAAGACTGGTGAAGTACTGGCATTAGTGAGTTCTCCAACCTACGACCCAAATTTATTGGTAGGAAGAGAGAGAGGCAACAAATACATGGAGCTTTTAAAGGATCCAACTAAACCTTTGTTTAACCGACCAATTTCTGCCCCCTATCCGCCAGGTTCTATTTTTAAAATTATTATGAGTTTAATGGGGCAGCAAGAAAAGGTGCTGAACCCATCAACAACATATGGTTGCCACCATGGATATTTATTTGTTGGTTGCCACCCACATGGGTCGCCTTTGCAATTAAGGGGAGCCATTGCCATCAGTTGCAATGCTTACTTTTGCCAAGTTTACCGCAGTGTAATCAACAATCCTAAATACAAACATGTAGAGGATGCCTATAATGAATTTTATAAGCACGCCTATAGTTTTGGCATGGGCCATGCCTTGGGTATTGATTTGTATGGTGAAGGTCAAGGGGTACTCAAAAAATCTACCTATTTTGATAAAATATATGGCAGGTATAGGTGGCAAGCACTAACAACTATTTCTATGGGAATTGGACAAGGTGAGTTAGGCATTACGCCACTGCAAATGGCCAATGCAACAGCGGCAGTGGCCAACAGAGGTTATTATATTACACCACATATTGTAAAGAAAATAAACAACCACGCCAACCCAAATCCAGAATACAATACCAAGCATTGGACTACCGTAGATACTGCCTACTTCCCAATTGTAATTGAAGGCATGCAAGATGTGGTAGAGCATGGTACGGCTTATGTGGCAAGAATACCAGGCATTGTTGTTTGCGGAAAAACTGGAACGGCGCAAAACCCGCATGGCAAAGACCACTCTATCTTTTTTGCATTTGCGCCCAAAGACAATCCCAAAATTGCAATAGCTGTGGTAGTTGAAAATGCAGGTTTTGGCGCAACTTGGGCAGCTCCAATTGCTAGTTTAATGATGGAACAATATTTAACAGGAAAGCACGATACTAGAAAAGCATTGTTGGAAAGAATGTTAAAGGATAATAGAAAACCACTAAATGACAGTACAACAACCAAAGCCAAGTAGGATAGACTGGATAACTTTGCTCCTCTATTACATCTTAGTAATAGTTGGCTTGGTATGCATTTATGCATCAGTTTACAAAGAAACCAACCCCAATATTTGGGATGGATCGCAGAACTATGGAAAACAATTAGTATGGATTGGCATTTCTTCTTTTTTAGGTTTAATGATTCTGCTGATTGACGAAAAGTTTTTTTATGCTTTCGCCTACCCAATTTTTGGAATAACCATTGTATTACTGGTATTGGTGCTAGTAGCAGGAACCACTGTAAAAGGTTCATCTTCTTGGATTGAAATTGGCAGCTTTAGAATACAACCAGCAGAGTTTGCGAAGTTTGGAACAGCCCTAGCTTTGGCAAAATTCTTGAGTGGATATAATGTAAACTTTGAAAAAGACAGGAAGATTCAGCTCATTAGTGCCGGAATTATTATACTTCCCATGATCATTATTTTATTACAAAATGAAACAGGATCTACGCTAGTTTTTACTTCTTTTATACTAGTTTTATTTAGAGAAGGCTTACCGGGATGGATTTTATTTGCAGGTTTTATGTTAGTTATATTGGCCATATTAGCCTTATTAATGCCACCAGTTTACATCATGGTTGGCTTGGTATTTTTGGCAATTGTTTTCCTTTTGGTGGTGCGCAGAACAAGCTTATTAATTTGGATAACTGTTGGAGTGTTAATACTTTCTTGCACGATGGTAAGCAGTATCAATTATGTATTTGAAAATGTAATGCAGGTGCATCAACGTACTAGGATCAATGTATTGCTTGGAAAACAAGTAGATATAAAAGGTGCGGGTTATAACGTGCAACAGTCCAAAATTGCCATTGGCAGTGGAGGCTTTTGGGGAAAGGGATTTTTACAAGGTACCCAAAACAAATTTAGATTTGTGCCAGAGCAAAGTACCGATTTCATCTTTTGCACTATAGGCGAAGAATATGGATTTTTTGGTTCATTCATTTTTGTGTTCTTGTATATATTTCTGCTATACCGGCTGCTGATGATGGCAGAACGGCAACGACAAAAATTTAATAGGGTTTATGGATACAGCGTGGTTTGCATTTTATTCTTCCACTTTGTTATTAATGTTGGCATGACCCTAGGGTTGATGCCTGTTATTGGGATTCCGTTACCTTTTATTAGTTATGGGGGTTCGGCCTTATTGAGTTTTACCGTTTTGCTTTTCATTTTTATTCGCTTAGATGCCAATAGGGTAAATGAATTGCGTGGGGCTTTTGATTAGTTAATCAATATATTTCTTCAATAGTTTTAAAAATTCGGTTCTAGGGATTTCTTTTGCACCTAGGCTTATTAAATGATTGGTAGATTGTTGGCAATCTATTAGCTCAATACCTTCTTGCAGGCAATGCAAACAAAAGTAAATAAGAGCAGCTTTGCTCGCATTACTTACTATGCTAAACATGCTTTCACCATAAAACACTTTACCCATTTGAACACCATAAAATCCACCTACTAAAAATTCATTCTTATACACCTCTATTGAATGGGCAAAACCAAGCTCGAATAAGTTACAATAAGCAGTCACAATTTCATCGCTGATCCAAGTTCCTTCTTGACTCCTGATGTCCTTGCAAGTTTGAATCACCCTTTCAAAATCATAGTCTATTCTAAAGGTAAACTCCCCTTTTTTCAAGATTTGTTTCATGCTTTTACTAACCCTAATTTCTTTTGGGAACAATACCAAACGAGGATCTGGGCACCACCAAAGTATAGGGTCTTCTTCATTGAACCAAGGGAAAGCGCCAATGCGATAAGCTTGTAAAAGTGTTTCAGGTTCCAAGTCTCCGCCCACAGCTAAGAGTCCATCTGCATCGGTTCGACTTGGATCAGGAAATTGCTTATCGAAAATAAAATTCATGAAAAGAAAGCTACTTATATTTTATCTAATAAAGCTGCTAATTCAAGGTCTTTATTTGTTACAATATTTCCAGCATCATGTGTGCAAAGTTTCACCTCTACTTTATTATAAATATTTGTCCATTCTGGATGGTGATTCGATTTTTCAATAACAAATCCCGCTTTCACCATCCAAGCTAAAGCTTCTGGAAAATCTTTAAATTGGAAGGTTTTGCAAAGCTTAC
>CAMCJW010000034.1 GCA_945875195.1 Chitinophaga pinensis
GCTGGTTCAGGCAGGTACTTAAGAATTAGAAACAGGTTGCAAAACGGGTTTACAATTAACCTTCAAAATGATGCAATAAGAGATACCATTACTTTTTGTCATATCGAAAGTGTGAACAACACTGTAGGAACCATTACCTTTTTAGGAACCAATGTTGGTGGTGGAATAGGAAACGACTCAAACGGAATCACCAATTGTATTATTAGAGATACCTTGGGTACAGTTGCTACGAGTAACATTCCAAATACTGGATTTTTTAGTCAAGGTACTGCCGGAATTGGCAATGATTACAACACGTTTGCCAATAACGAAATTTTCAATTTTGGTTTCAATGGCATGAATTTAAGCACAACTGCTGGTGATTTTTGGAACATTTCAAACAACAGTTTTTACCAAACAATAGCCAAAGCAAACGTGCTTACTGTTTTTCAAATTGATGGCGGAACAGGACATAACATAACCGGAAATAACTTAGGTGGTTCAAGCGCAAATAGAAGTGGAACAGCTTTTACCACCACTTCAACCAGTATCCCAAATATCATTGGTGTTAGAATTAATAATGCATTGACTACGGCCCTAATTAATAACAATACCTTTTCAAACATCGCAAGTGGAAGATCAGTTAATCTTGTTACTGTAAGTGCCGGAACTGTTAATATCAACAACAACACCTTTGGTGGTGCAGCGCAACCTTACGATACCATTCAAAATGGTTACGACAATGGAATCATTACCGTTACGGGCGGCACAGTAAACATCCATAACAACCTAATTGGAAATGTTAGTTACTATAATAATTCTGGAGACAGAACCAGTGGTATCACCATTCAAGGTGGAACTGTTGTTGCAACAGGTAATACCATCAGAGATTTGCGCTCAAACTCTTCAGGAACTGCCTTTACTTTCTTGGTTAATGGTATTCAAATTAGTGGTGGAACAAACCATGTAATGGAATCAAATACCATTTATAATATTGTGAATACAAACCCTGGAGTTGCAGCCTATACAGCCACTGGTATTACCATGAGTAGCGGAACAAATGTTATCCTACAACGCAATAGAATTTACAATGTTTGGGGTTCTGGTGCAGGTAATGGAACTACTTCTAATCAGGTTTATGGAATTTATGTGGCAAATAATTTGGGTACTACTGTTAGAAATAACCAAATTAGCATTGGAAACAACACCATTGGAGAAACTCGTGTTTACGGTATTCAAGATGTTTCTGCTAGTGGAACAAATTTGTATTATAACAATAGCATTTTTGTAAATGGTAACACCAATGCAGGTGCTAACAACTCATACTGTTTGCATAGAACAGGTTTAGGAAATATCATGAGTTTTAACAATATTTTCTATAACAAACGTACCACCAGCGGAACTGGATTTAACTTTGCAACAGGTTCAAATTCATTAACTGGAATCACACCTGCAACAACCAATTACAACCTATATCTGGTTAATGATACAAGCAGATTAGCTGAAGGTCCAATTGGATTTAGCAACAGTATTTCTGTTTTCAATACTTTATATTCAGGTGCCAATACCTATCCTTCCAATTGGTATTCGCTTAACAATGCTGTGCCTGCTCAAACCTTATTTACAGACACCCTAAGCGGAAATCTTGGTATTGTGACAACAAATGAAAATTCATGGTATGTGCATGGCAAAGGATTGGCTTTAGCTGCTGTAACAAATGATTATAACAATGCTGCCAGATCAATTGCCATAAGCACAGGTTCAACAGATATTGGTTCAGTTGAATTTATTACATCAACCATACCTCCTTCTGCAACTGCAAGCGCTGCCCCTGCTACCAACACAACCACTACATACACATTTGCTGGTCGCCAAGTGGCTAGTATTACATGGGGTGTTGCAGGCACTGTTCCTAGTGCAATCAATGTTCAATACTATACTGGTACCAACGCACCAAACTTAATTGCTAGTAGCACTCGTTTCAATGCCTACTATAACATTACGCCAACGGGTGGTACTGGCTTTACTTATGGCATCAACTTAATTTCAGATTCAGCTACCTTGGGAACTGTTTCTGGCAACAATGCAAGCAGAATTGCTAGGTATACAGGAACAACTTGGAATTTGATTTCAAACTCAGCTTCAAATGGTGTTTTAGGAACCATGCAAACTTCTGCCAATACACAAAATGTATTTGGTAATTTTACTGGTACAGATAACTCAAACAACCCATTGCCAGTTGATTTTATATCATTCAAAGCAAACTTGGTGAACAAAGATGTGCTATTAACATGGGCAACTGCATCAGAAACCAACAACAAAGGCTTTGATGTAGAGCGTTCGGAAGACGGTACAAACTTTAAATGGATTGGATTTGTAAAAGGTGCCAACAACAGCAATTCGGTTCAAACCTATAACCTAAAAAACGCCAACGCGTTTGAATTGGTTCAAGGAAATACCTTGTTCTACCGTTTAAAACAAATTGACAATGATGGCGCTTTCACTTATTCAACTGTTGAAATGATTAACCTAGATGAGAATAGCATTCAAGAAATTTCTCTTTTCCCTAATCCATTTACAAGCAATTACTTGGTGTGTGTAATTGCTGCTCAAAATGAAACAATTTCTGTTGAAACAATTGACTTGCAAGGCAAAATAGTTGCTTCAAAAATTAGCAACATGAATGTAGATGGCCTGAACACCATTGAAATTGACAACCTAGATCAATTGCAAGCTGGAGTATATTTTGCCCGCATTACTTATAATGGTTCAACGCAGGTTAAAAAACTAGTAAAGAACTAGAATTTATCCTTCAATTATGCAAAAAAAAGCCACTCCATTCGGGTGGCTTTTTTTTCGCCTATAAATCATTAATATTGTGCGACAAGAAAAGCACATGATTTCACAAATACTTTTTGTTGCTTTAAGCAGCGTAGCCACCTATTTCTTTGCCAAAAATATTGGGAAAATAAGAAGAAACATTCTCTTAGGAAAAGACATAGACCTAAGCGATAACAAGCCTCTTCGTTGGAAAACCATGCTCAAAGTAGCCTTTGGGCAAACCAAAATGGCTGCCAGGCCAGTGCCTTTTGTTCTACATTTTATTGTTTATGCAGGCTTTATTTTAATCAACATTGAAGTATTAGAAATATTAATTGATGGCGTTTTTGGAACACATAGGGTGCTCTCCTTCCTTGGGCCAGTTTATGATTTAGCAATAGGCTTTTTCGAAATTCTTGCTTGTGGTGTGCTGGTTGCATGCATCATTTTTCTTTGCAGAAGGTATGTCATTAAATTAGCTCGGTTTCAAAGTCCGGAGTTAAAAGGCTTTGCCAACAGAGATGCTGCTAACATTCTTATTGTTGAAATTGTATTAATGGCTGCGCTTCTAAAAATGAATGCGGCAGATCAAATACTACAATCGCATGGAGCAGACCACTATATCAAAGCTGGCTCATTTCCTATTAGCTCTTGGTTAATTGTACCCATATTTAACGGTTTGAACCTAAGCGATGCCACACTTATAATTTTTGAAAGAATAGCTTGGTGGTTCCATATCATTGGTATCTTTTTATTCATGAATTACTTACCTTTTAGCAAGCATTTTCACGTAATTCTTGCCTTCCCAAATACTTGGTATTCAAACCTAAAAGCCAAAGGTGAACTCAACAACATGGCATCAGTTACCCAAGAGGTAAAATTAATGCTTGATCCTAGCGCAGTTGTGCCAGAAGGTTATCAACCCCCAACTAGCTTTGGCGTAAAAGACGTAACAGACCTTACTTGGAAAAACTTAATGGAAGCATATACCTGCACAGAATGCGGTAGGTGCACTAGCAGTTGCCCTCAAAACCAAACTGGCAAACTGCTTTCTCCAAGAAAAATTATGATGGATACCCGCGACCGATTGGAGGAAGTTGGTAAAAACATAGATGCCAATAATGGTACTTTTGTTGACGATAATAAAAACCTACATAGCTACATCAGCGAAGCAGAATTATGGGCTTGCAACACTTGTAATGCATGTGTAGAAGCCTGCCCAATCAACATCAACCCAATGGAAATAATAGTGGAAATGCGTAGGTACAAGGTAATGGAAGAAAGTGCGGCCCCTGCATCTATTAACAGTATGTTTAGCAACATAGAAAACAACCAAGCGCCTTGGCAATTTAGCCCGGCAGATAGAGCTAATTGGACCAAGGAAGTAGGCTAACATTACTTACTTTGTACTTTTTGTTTTACTTAATTTTTTTGCCTAAATTCAGTAAGTTTTTGGTTTTTAGTGTGTGATTTTTTTTTTTTCGCATTTAATTTTTTTTTTTTCGCATTTAATTAATATGTTTGTAAACATCTAAGAAAATATGAAAATAAAAATACTTTTCGCACTAGCTTGGTTACCCTTTGTGGTATTGGGTCAAACAAATATAAAAAGCCCAACTGTTGAAGAGGTGGACAACCTGGAGCAAACTATTAGAGCAACCCGCTCACTCACAAATAAGTTAGACGTAAGGGTAAGGAATATGGAAGGGCGTTTAAAAGCTATATCCAAATCATTGGAGGAGCAATTAAGCGTAAACCAAAACCTGCAAGAACAACTTCAAAATAATTTGCAAACTCAGGCTCAAAATGAACGCGCGGTTAATTTGGCTCTAGATGAGTTTTCGAAAAAATTTGAAGAACAAAACAAAACTGTTGAAGGTGTAAAGGCATCCTTAGATGCACAACTAAAACAACAATTCCTATATTATACTTTGGCTTTAGTGGTATTTGTAATTGTACTGCTCATAGCGGTAAAGATTAGCACCGCAAAAGCTCTAAAACAACAACTAAAATCGTGGAACGAATTTAACGAATACATAATTAAGCGTAAACAACAATAGTATGGCAAATAAACAAAAAGGTAAATTAGATGTTACCACATTCTTTTATGGATTTGGCGCATCTGTGGTATTGGTAGGTTCAATGTTTAAATTTGTTGGTTGGGATTATGCCAACGAATTATTTATTACAGGTTTATCAATTGAGGCTTTGGTGTTTTTCACATCTGCATTTGAACGCAGCACTACAGATAAAGAATATCAATGGGAAAATGTTTTCCCTCAATTAACAAATGAAAATGGCGGCGAAGCAGCAAATTTAAGTTCATACCAAGATGCTATGAAACAATTTAGCAGCACACTTGGCGATTTAAGCACTCAAATTAAGGGTTTAAATGAATCGCTTGGAGCTATTAAAACAGAAATGTCTTCAAATGCTGAAGCTAGCAAAGAAATGCATGGTAAGGTTAATGAGTTTAACCAGCAATTAGGTGAATACAATCAGCACATGCTTAAAATAAACGCCAAATACAAAGAATTTTTAGCTAGCGACAAATAAATATGTCCAATACCATTCGGATTAGTAAATCAAAAGCACTTAATTTCAAGAAGCTAACTTTCTTGTACTTGATTTTTATTGTGTTTTTTTTCTTCTCCACCTCAGGTGATTTTATTCGCCATTTTAATCCTTTATCAAACGCCCAAACCGAGCTAAATAAGCGCTATCTTGATAAATTAAATCGCTTTGAAACCAATTTGCAAGATGAACTAAACATGAAAAAAAGAGCGCTTGCTACTTATGAAATTATTCATGGTTTAAATCTCAATTATGCAGCATTTGTGAAAGAAACAGATTTAAAGGGAGAAAAGTTAAAAGAGAAGAAATTTGCAAAAAAATACCTTTTTCCAGATAAAGAGTGTCAAAATCTACATGTTAGTTTAAGTGAATTTGTATTAGGATTTCCAGCCGTTTTTAGGGGCGGTTTGTCTTCAGATTTAGGCTTGGATATGAACACACTTACCATGCAAAACCCAATTCGCAACAAATTCTTTTTTGAGACACCAGATGGTGCAATAGGCTCCATTTTATGCCACATGGAAACGGTTGTATTAAGCCAAACACTTGCCTATTTGGGTCAACAATTAGATGAAGGGAAAAGCTCTTTTAAGGTAATTGCATCGAGCGATACCAGCTTTTTACAAGGATTTAAAGATGTATATTATGTAGGTGAGGATATAACTTTTGACTTTTTCTCTAGAGATTCAATTGCTCCAACGGTTAAGATAAACCAGGTAAGCATGACGCCAAACTACAAAGGGTTGCACTATAAAATAAATTGGACACCTACAAAAGTTGGTCAATATGAGTTAGAGGCAAATATTGGCGATGATTACATCAGAAGAAGTTTTAGGGTCATTAAACCTTCATTGCGCTTTTTAGAAAACGAGCAAGAAATTGCAGCTTATTTGGGCGAGCCTCTCTCACTTACCGTTGATTTAAATGGTTTAGAAAACATCAGAGACTTAAGTTTTACTTCCATTGGAGCACAAATAAAAAACAAAAATGGTGAGCTATTAATTACTCCAGAGGTGGAAGGTAGATTTACGGTTGAGATGCGCTCAAATGGAGATATTCTCGACAGCAAATCAATGTTTGCAAGAAAAGGACAAGCACCAGAAATAGTGTTAAAAGATGTGGCAGGTCAAAAAACAGAATTTGCTAAAGCGCATTGCTTAGAATCTTTGAGTGCTAATTGGCAAGTTGTTAATTTTAGCATGACCCTAATTAAGCCTGATGGTACAGCTTCCAAAACAAAGAGCAGAACACGATTTTTACGTAACGAATTAAGAAGTATTGAAGCAGCAGCGCCAGCAGGCAGTACACTTATTTTTGACGAAATACGCTTATTAAATTCAAACGGAACAAGTACCACAATGGGTGCACCTATTTTTATTGGTAAATAATGGCTCAATACGTATACATAAAAAAAAGTAAGAATTTGCGATTTAAGCTTATAAGCTTAATGTACCTGATATTTTTAATTTTATCAGTTATCCAAATTCCTATTGCTTGGCTAAAAGTTTCGCCATTGATTCAAAACTATATTCAAAAACCACAAGCTGTTTACTCAGACTCAATTTTGGTAATTCTTTCAAAAAATTTACAGCAAACCGATGATTTATTTAAAAAAGAATTAGGCTACGATGAGCAAAAAAACCAAATGCCTGAACCAAATTCTTTTACGGTAACAGACAAGTTTTTTATGGATGGTACGCAAGGGAAAAAATTGTTTGATGATTTCGTAACTGTAAAAAATTGGGCGCAGCAATTACCGACTACCGATGAGCGAAAGGCTCTTTTTCTTACCCTATTTGACGATGATTTAAAAAATGGAATTGGCAAGGAAGATGCAAGTAAATGGCTACAATACAGGTGGAAACATGTGCCAGCGGAATTTGCTCGTAACTTATTAGAAGAAATAAACCTACGTTACAAATTACTTGGCAACAAAAAAGGAATTGCCGAAACCGCAAACGAAGAACCTAAATTTACGTTAATGACAGGGTATTCAACCATGCGTGTAGGTGATGCAGCTAACTTGGCCACAAGAGGCGATAAGCTTGTAGAATTAATTGTTGAAAGAGATGGATTTTCTAGCAAGGATTATGAAATAAATGGCAATAGTTTTAATTTTAAACCAAGTGTTGCTGGTTTATATGTTATTAAGGCTAAGGGTTTAATTAAAACCGAAAGAATGGAAATTCAAGTATTGCCTGCTGGATTTCCTCAAAAAGAGGCTCTCCCCTTTAGAGTATGTTATACGGGTGTTACCTATACACAGAAAATACCCGCATATACCAAAGATGCTGAACTAATATGTGAAACCGATCCAGAGGCAACTATGGAAGCTAAAACAGGTAAACTTACTTTTAATCCTAAAAAGGAAGGCTGGTGCACCATTAAAATTAACTCAAGTGAAGGTATCCTCTTTTTGGATTCTGTATTTGTAAAAAACTTACCTGATCCTATTCTAATGGTTAAAAATGCTCCCTCATTAAGCATGAGTAAAAGGAGGCTCGAACGCGAAGGAAAAATTGAAATTCAGGCAATGCATCCATCTTTTGAAGAGGGTGTTTATGAAATTAAAGCATTCGATGTTAGGTGGGTAGGAAACAATAGCCAAATAGAAAAAATAAACGGATCGCAACTTAAAACAAACGGAAAATCAATGTCACAACTTCAATATATTATTATTTACAATATAGAGGTTAAGGCGGGGAATGAAAGTAGAAAATTTGAAAAACCAATCATCATTCAACTTATTTGAGCATGAAAATCATATCTAAAATAATATTAAGCTTTATGCTTTTGTTTCTTGTAAAAGTAACAATGGCGCAAGATACTCTTCAAATTAGCCAAGTATTAAGGGTGGCAAAAGGCGAAGAATATAAAATTAAGGCAGGAACAGTAGTTGTGTTTAAACCTGGTGCCAGAATATGGATAGAAGGTGGCCTATTTGTGGGTGGAACCAAAGAATTACCTGTGCAGTTTATCTCCGAAAATATAACTGATCCTGGAGCCGGCATAGTCGTTAATGGCATTGATATGAAAAGTTCAATATTCATTTCAAATGCAAGCTTTACAGGCCTTATGCAGCCAATAAGTTTTGAGCCATTTTGGGCCAGGGAAAATGTTGTTTTTGATAATATTACTGTTAGCAAATCAGCGTATAATGAATCAGTTATTTTTGTATCAAGTCCAATGAGTAATTTAAATGAAAAACCAATCTCATTCAAATTAACCAATAGTAGTTTTTACAACAACAAATCGGGTATCATTATCGATAATGCTGGTGGATCGGGCATAAAATATGAATTGGATTATTTAACGTTTGAAGACAATAAGGTGTTTGGAAACGATACCTCATTAGGTATTTTACATTTAAATATTGCAAAGCCTTTCTTTGCCCAAAACCTTCAAATTGGGCATATAGCATTCAATAGAAATTTTGCCTCAAATTCGCCTATAGGTATATCGGTTAGTGGCAACGCTGAAAACATTTTAACCGAAGGAATCTACACTTCCAATGCCAATAGACCTGTTTATGATTATTATGCCGACCCAAGGTTACCAGTAATAAAAGGAGATGTTAAAAATTTAAATCAATGGCCCGGTGATAATTGCTTTATTCAAGACTTGAGTCATTTAAGTGGAACCATATTACTAACATTACCAAAAGCTTGTAAAATAGCAGCTGTGCAAGATTCTTTGGGTAATAATTTACCCTATACCCAAAAAATCCAAAACGATTCAATAGAAATTTTTTACTCAGATGGAATAGCTAAAAATATTGTAACAAGTAGTGGGTTACAAATTGAATTACCTCCCTTGAATCCTGTGCAAGATTCTCTCACACAAGTAAAATTAAAAGGACCAAAGGTAGTGAATGCCGATTCACTTTTAATAAACCCAAGTGTTCCATTCACTCCAAGTTACGAGGCCGGTGTTTGGGGTGGCTTGGCATTTTATGTAGGAGACATTAAGCACAAATTTGGAATACCGGGCTGCTACGAGTGGACTGGTGGCTTATATGTGCAATATAACCGCAAAAGAAATTGGAGTTATAGGGGCAGTTTCTATAGAACCAATATTGGTATGCATGATCCAACAGCGCCGGTGATGATTTGGCAAACTGCCCCCACTTATGCCACAAACAATGGTGCTTTAAGAGAGCTTATAAGTTGGGAAACCAACTTTAAGACTAAAATGTATATTTTGGATTTTGATGCCATATATTATTTTGCCCCTAAGCACGATTATTTATTAGCCAACAATAAAGATGGTGTTGGCCATTGGATACCTGCTCTTGGATTTGGTGTAGGTTTTATGCGTTATGATCCCTATAAATGTTTAGTTTATAACAAAAGTAAAGACACAGCAAGTTTTATTGCTCTGCGCCCTTTGGGAACGGAGGGGCAAAACTTCCTGAGCGGTAAAAAAGGTTATGGGGCTTATACCATTAACTTCAATGTGTCCTTCCAACTAGCTTATGTTTACAAAAAATTTAGGTTCAGGTATGAAGTTAAAACGGTTTGGTCGATGTCTGATTATTTAGATGATTATGGCCAAGGGTTTGCTTATGGGGGTGATTACGAACAATGGAAGGCAACCAATGGAGATATTGATTTGCCCATAGATAAAACTACAGGCAAACAAGTTACCATAGAACAAGCTTTCAGTCCATATAACTCAGATATCAAACGAACAAATAACTTGTTACCAGACATGTTTTTTCAACAGCATATTGGAGTAAGCTATGATTTAACAGACCTTATTTCGAAGCTTAAGAAATAAGTGAAATAGAAGGTAGCATTTGTAAGTATTTCCTTCTTTAGGCGTTTTATTTTAGGCAACCAAACCGCTTCTATTTTTGTGCGAACCTATTTCAGGACAAAGCGATTCTATTTAATGTTGATAACACCTTCCACTTGAACTGGTGGTCATTCTTTTGCACCTGTTGCCAGATTTAGTAGTTCCGGAACATTGAACCGTGGTTGACCTGCTTTTATCAGGTGTATTTGAGTAGCTTTTGATTTCTCCGATATTGGGGCTCGTATTGCCGCTATTAATTTGTCCTGCATGATGGTAACAATACCCGCTAAGGCTCAAAGTTTTGTTTTTACATCTTCCTCCAGCTTTTGTTATTCCATTGCACTGAACAGATTCGGTGGCTTTAGTTTCATTCTTTTCACTTGTGGTTTTAACGTTCTTCCACGACCAACATTTAATACAAAGTGTTTTTTCAATCAATTCTTCTTGGTCATCCTGCAGCAGCGGGAAGAAGTTAGTGCCTGTTATCTTTTCTACACTATCAATTGATACTGCATAATATTGAAGTTGCTCCTTAGAGCCATTATTTGCAAGAATAAAGCCAATGCCCTTAATGCTTGGTTCGCTGTAATCTAATACTACCTTGTAATAATAGTTTGGAATAGAAACTTCATTGGGCCCAATTGTTCCGAGCCCTTCTGTTAATACGGGTCCAGTAACAACGTAAACAGCATTGTTCTCTATTGCCCAAGTTCTTACTAATTCCTCTAACTTTTTCCATATTCCTCTATTGAAACTAGGAGCCTGCGGACTCATATTGCTATAGTAAAAAGATTCGGCCATTGCGTTAGCTGACCAGCCCATATCAGATGCAGGAGCTAAGTGTCCCCTGTCGTAACCTGAACCCTCATAATCTTTGTCTGAAGCAGTTCCTGTTTTTACTTTTGGGTCTGTTATGAATTTATCGGTTCTTTCAAAAAGTTTATTGGTTTCCTCTTTGGTAAGCTCGTAGGCAACCCAGTTTGCTTGTTCGTGTAATTCGTTATATAGAAACGAATATCCGGTATGGGCAATTATTTTGTCTTTGGAATTTGTTTTTGGGAGTTCTAATTTTGTTATAGCGGTAGCCTTAATGTTCAACAAAGGAAGGCTGTCGGCATATAACCAAGTTCCGTCATCATACAAAAAAACAGTTTTGCCATTATTTGTTTTTACTTCCTGTTGCCCAAAAGTAAATGCTTGGATTGCAATAAGGTAAAACAATGTCAGTATAGCTTTTTTCATTCCGTATAGTCTGTTAGGATAGCATTTAAAGTATTGCATTTTGGCTTAGTTAATAGAGCGGACTAGCATTCTATATAAATTTCATTATTCCCCTGAGTTTTGAGTCTAAAAGTTGTGCAAAATAAATTGCTCCAAATTTAGTAAGGTGTAAAGTGTCCTGACTTATAAATTTACCCTCAGGCGTAAAAACTAAGACCTTACCTGTGGGGTCGGCAATTAAGCCAATTAGGTCAATATATTTGTCTCCCCATTCTTTTTTCAAATTCTGATTCTTTTCTAAAACTCCAGTTTTTAGTGTAGTCCTGTATTTTGAGTAATCTTCTATTTTCCTGTTATAATGAATTCCATTGCTGTTTCCAAAATCCTTTGTGCCAAAAATGCACACTTTATTCATATCAATATTATATTTAGCAATTTGCTCTTTAGTAGGATAATCGCTTCCAAAGAAAATGAAATCAGCAATGTTAAACATACTTTTCAATTCATCATCAGATATAGACCAATAATCAGAATATCTCAACTCAATAGTATCTTTAAAAGAAGATTCCAAAAGAACGTTTGCCGCGTCACGGCCAAAACTATCTCCAATAACGAACACTTTAATTTTATGCGGTTTTCCAGCAATTCCTAGTTTATTATCAGAAAATGGTTTTTTTAAATTTTTGATGTCTTCGTTGTAGTTAATGTTGATATTGCTTGAGCTATTAAAAAAGTTAAACTGTGTTGGTCTGTTTGATTTATTTATTCCTAACGCTGGAACATCCTTTATGCTGCCACCAACCATATAAACATATAATGAAGCGCTAGTAATAATTATAAATGAAAAACCAACAATCGTTAGTAGTGTCTTTGTCTCTATTATATTTCTATTGCGAAAAGGATTTTCAATGGTTACATAGGTAAATATTGATAGTATAAAAACAACTATTGATAAGCCTATTGCGTAATTTAACGTAATCTCATCCAATAAAAAGTAACGAGAAAAAGCAAACACAATTTGATGCCACATATATAGGCTAAAACTAATTTTGCCAATGTATACAAATAGCTTATTTGAAATTAAAAATCTGTACAGGGAATTGTTTTCAAAGTGTAAGCCGCCCAATACTAAAATACCTGCTGTTACCATTGTGGTTATTAAAATTTTAATATCATTGCTGTTTATTGAATGAAAAAACAATATGAAAACCAAAACAGATAAAAGAATATATAAAACATAATGACTTTTTGAGTACTTAATTGAAAAGTTACTTTTGCTAAAATATAGTGCACATATTCCGCCAATTGATAACTCAAAAAATCTGTATTGAAGAAAATAAAACTTAGCAGATATATCAGTTGATTGTAAAAATGCAGCTAAAGACAATATTGTTAAAAATACCAATAATGGGAGTATAAACTTTTTGTTATCTCCTTTAAAAAAGAAAAATATCATTGGATAAAGCAAATAAAACTGCTCCTCAACTCCCAAACTCCAAGTATGCATTAAAGGCTTGTAATCATTTTTAACAGCCCAATAATCTGCGCTTGTAATTTTCATCAGGATATTGTTGGATGAAAAATTAGAAGCGAAAACAGATTGGCATAGGTTTTCCAAGTCATCGGGCAACATAAATATCAATCCTAGGATAAAGGCTATTAAAGTTGTAAATAAAACTAATGGAAAAATGCGTCTTACCCTTCTTTCATAAAATTTAAGCACAGAAAATTTATTTTCCTCAACTTCATTATAAACAAGGCCTGTTATCAAATAACCACTTATTACAAAAAATACATCAACGCCAAGGTACCCGTTTGATAAATACCCTAAGTGAAAAAGAATAACTGGAATTATTGCAATTGCTCTAAGTCCATCAATGTCTGTTCGGTAAATTTTGTTCATCATTAACTCCTAAAAATAACTCATCAAAGTATTGCATTTCCTAAATTTCCTTTTAATCGGTTCTCGCAAAGGGTTTTAAACCTTACCTTTCCGAGGCACCATGACCCAAAGAATTTGTGGGATTTACAACTATAATTATCCCTTCATGTAGCCTATACTACATTCTTAAAGGGTCTTTTCTCGATTGGTGGCAAATGTATTTATTCATCATGGATTTACCAATCTAGTAGTTAAATAATTGAGGATTGGTTTTGAATTTTGTCCTAAGCTTAATTATTTTTATAGGAATTCGATGATTTTCAATTCATGGCTTGGCCTGCGGCCACCAAGAAATTCTAGCTGTTATAAGCAGATTAACCTCTGAGGCAATTTTTTAAGTCAAACTTCAGAACAGTGGAAAAAGAATTGCCATCTTCCTCATCGAAGTCTGGCTTGATGATTCTCCAGCATTCTATTTCCTCAATATTAAAAACAAACACCTCTTTTAACGAGCGAACTTCTTTAAGTGCTTTTCTTACTTTTTTAATATCTGAATTCCAACTTCTATTTCTAGTTACTTCTATAATCATCTCTGGTTGGTTCCATGAACTCTCTCTCTTTTTAACTACAACATCCGGAATTATATATCCTTCTTTTAGATTCTCATTTTTTAAAACCACCTCTGGGGCTACCTTAAATTCGTAGTGCAATCCTCTGCTTTGCAAATGTCTACGAATGTGGTAAATAAAATCTGAAATTACCTCCTGATGAAGAGGGGTGTTATACCCTGAAATCTGACTCATATATTTAAGTATTAATTTGCTTATAACGGCAGTCTGTCTAAAAACTAGGTTTTGTAACTCAAAAATAGGGTATTTTTAGGCGATATGGTGAAGGCTTGAAAAGCAGTTGAGATTATTTTTTGAAATAATGGGGTGGACGAGGAGATAAATTGCAATGCAAAAAATGGCACCAAAATACAGCTTGCAAAAGTTAAAACAATCAACCATAAGCTTCAAAGCCATTCTTCCCAAATGCCCACATTGCAAAACTGGCAACCTGCGCAACATTTTAATATTCGACAAGCGCGGGCCACCTTTCTATTACATGGGCGATAGCCAAACTTCTATTCCCTATAAATCTTAAATTTATGGGTAAGGGAAGCTATGCTTTTTAGCGAGAGATTTAGTTCAAAACCATCGCTATTCAGCACAAAACATTAAACGCTCGTTAACGCAATGCCTATTCATCCATAAAACCCCATCACGAAAAATCCATAACAATTTTATAGTACTCTTAACCGGTTTTCCCGCATAATGCGAGACAGGCTGCTCAACCGGAGTTTATCTCATGTGATTAATTATTTTTATAGGAATTCGATGATTTTCAATTCATGGCTTGGCCTGCGGCCACCACGAAACTCTAGCTGTTATGCCCTGTGCTATTTTCTGTATTACAATCTTATGCTAAGGATTTAGGTCGCCTTGTTGTCGCTGTTTTCTTGGCTCTTTGCGCCATTTTAGATTGTAGTTTTTTTCTTTTCAAAAAGTCGCTAATTGCTTGCTCATCTTCCTTAGTTAAAGATCCTTCTCCCCCTATAAAATCCACATTCAATTCTATTATTTTTGTTTTATTCATGACTTATTTTTTTATGAAATTATAATTGTCTTGTCGGTCATATTATGAACCTGGGAAATATTTATTTATGAGTTTAAGTGCCGATTGAGTTTCTATTAGCATTCTTTGTCGACCTATATGGATGGCGCCAATTGTTTGGATATAATGGTCAATAAGTTTTGTTTTTGAAATAAACGAAACATTGCCTTCAAATCCACGTTGAAATGCAAATTTGCATGCAAAAGCAACTAAATTTCCTAGAACTCCAGCATATACCTTTGCTTTTCCCTTGTTGAAAGGAGCACTCTCAACCAAATGCATATAGACATGGTCGAATTTTACTTCTAAACAAATTAGTCCTTGAATTATTGATGAATTATTTACAATAGTCAGCTTAAAAACTTCACGAGTTGGTACCTTCACCTCATCTCGCCAATTGAAAACCCAACCATTTGTTTTGGTAATAAGTTTAATGTCGGCCTTAGTTATTACAGAAATTTCTGTAGCAAAACTGTCTCCAGTAACAACATTCTCGATAGAATTGGTCAACTTGTCAATTATGAAGTCAAGTCCGATTTCCTTCTTATTTTTCACACAGCTAATTTAAAGAAATTTGTCCTCCAAAACAACAAAATATTGAAGAGAGAGAATAATTATAGCATTGGGCAAAACGATCGGGTCGCGCAAGGGAGTTTCACCCTTACGTTCCCACGGAACCGTGCTTGAAAGTCTCCCATCACCCCGCCTATGCGGGGGCTCTTCTAGTTTCATCACGAATGTATTTATTCATCATGTATTTACCAATATCCAGTGTGGAAATAATTGAGGGGTGGTTTTGAATTTTCCCCTAAGAGGCCTTTTGGAAGTCCTAAGGCAGTTGTTGAGTATCTTGGAAGATATACGCACAAAATTGCTATTAGCAACAATAGAATTAAGGAGATTGGGAAAGACACAGT
>CAMCJW010000035.1 GCA_945875195.1 Chitinophaga pinensis
GATTGCAAAGGCACGCCAATCTTAGGTTGTGATGTTTGGGAACATGCCTATTACTTGCATTACCAAAACCGCAGACCTGATTACATGGCCGCTTTCTGGAATGTAATCAACTGGGACGAAGTAACCCGCCGCTACGAAGCTGCTCTTTAATAGTTAGGTTTTTACCACAAAGTAACAAAGTAACGATTTTTTTATTTTTTACGATTGCATTAATTTGTTAATTGTTGCTACCATAAAGTAACAAAGTAACGATTTTTTTATCCTTTTGATTAAAAAAAAATAATTGGTTTTGCTTTATTGCTTTTTAATTATTTTTTATTTAAAATAATTGTTGCTTTGTTACTCTTTGTAGTGATAAATATCCTATTTTTATGCAAAATTTTAATGCATGAAAAGTAAATTGTTTCTTCTTTCATTGATAGCCATTGGGGCTTGCTCAACTAATATGTCGGATAAAAAATTAAGCTTATTGAGCACTATTGTTGCGCATAAAGATTCGGTTCAAGATAATTATTTTGGAACCATTGTTGCAGATCCATATCGTTGGTTAGAAAACGATACTGCAGCTGAAGTGGTAAGCTGGGTAGCCGAACAAAATAAGGCCACAGCACATTATTTGGATCAAATAGAAATTAGAAAAGACATCCGCAAACGCCTCACCGAAATTTGGAATTACGCCAAATATAGTACTCCTTATAAAGAAGGTGATTACTACTATTTCAATAAGAATGATGGCTTACAAAATCAAAGTGTTTTGTACAGAACCAAAGATTTATTTAAGCCCAATGAAGCAGAATTATTCTTAGACCCAAATAAACTTTCTGACGATGGAACAGTTTCATTGGCAAGCTTAAGTTTTAGCAGAGACCACAAATTTGTTGCCATTGGAATTGCAAAATCTGGCAGTGATTGGAACGAAATTTTTGTGATGGATGTCGCTACTAAAACCAAAACAAACGACAAGTTAGAATGGGTTAAATTTAGCGGTGCAAGTTGGCAAGGCAATGGCTTTTACTACAGCCGCTATGATGAACCAGCCATAGGCAAAAGAGCATAATTCAGCATTGGTTTCTAAAACAGCAGACGCATTAATTGAAAGTGGGTTAATAATGGTATCACTTTCGAGGTTATCCTTTTGCACGTGCATATGCAACAATCCTTGGGTACTATCAACATTTATTAAAATCAGGCTATACCTTCCCTGAGAATTTCTTGATGCTGTTTTTTGAAGCCCACCTGATAAATTACACTTTCTTGGAAAAAGCGCCGTTGATACATTAAAGCTTTGATCAGAGGTTACTTTGGTTAGGTGTGAAATATGCTTTCCCCATTTAACTGTTTCCTTTGGAGTTAAATTTACATCAACGCTTCCATGTTTATATGAATCATATAATACTAAAACTAGTTGTACTTGGAACAGAACTAGATACTATTGCTCTTAATCCATAATGATTTTGCAAGTCATTAGGGTTCGGGTTCATCATGCATGGATAAGTCCATTCTATAAAGCCACCATTATTCCAATTATATGAATTGTTGTCGCCATTACCATGCACACTAAATGTAAATTTTGGTTTATCAGTAAGTATAGAATGATTATTTAATTCAACCTTGTCCATTATTACATAATAATATCCAATATCGCTGCCATCATTTCTATAGGTAAGGTAAGTGCGTGTCCAGTAATTCTTTTTCGAATCGTCAGAACAATCACTCAAACATTCCAACTCCTTTTTGAACCCATAAACACCATAATCGCCATTGTCATAAAATCTTAACTCCTCCGTATTTTGGCTTAAATCTTTCCAGCTATAGTTTCCACCTACATCAAGTGCATTATGATGTTCACGCTTTTTTATTTGGTCCCTGAAATTATCATTGTTTCTCATCAAATCCCAAAAATTTCCATCATCATAATAGGGTGGATCAAAACAAAGTAAATCTTTATCGGCTACTATAATAAAAGAGCCTTGGTCCTCCTCCTGCTCATGATAGCCTCCATTATCCGAAATGTCATTTTCATTAGAAATTGCCATGTAATGGTTACCTATATCAATTCCTTTTCTTGACCTGAATACAGCATCACCAGATGCCATATTTACAGATAGTTTGTATTCGTGTGTTAAATCAGGTGGCTGAAGCGCACATATATAATCTTCCCGAAGACTGAAATTTGGACTTTCCATATCTACATCCAAAAAATCGATAAAGTTAAGTTGAGTTCCTGCAGATTTTCTAAGTATTGCAAAGTTAGGGTTAAACATATTTTCATGCTTTGTATCATCTAAGGTTGGCATCCATCCATCTGGTTGAATAAGGTTATTGTACCAAGTATAAAGATTATGGTAATCTTTATCATACCAGTAATTTCTAACATAATTTCTTGAAAAAGCAATGGCATGAGCAGAATAACCATTTGTTTCATCTTTTTTCGAAAAATTATATCGTGCTAATGTCATTGGAAGAATCGCATTAAATCCGTATTGAAAATATCCTGGCCCTTCAGCGTAACCATAAAGATTACCTTCACTTGTTTGTTTTTTATTCCCCTTCCAAAGCGTTTTATGTATATATGAATAACCAGATTCTGCCCACCTATTTGGCCTAGATTCTACATTGAACCATCGCACACCGAAATCGTTAAACTCTATAGCCGAGCAAATCATGCTAGAACTAATAATAAGAGAATAATTATTTTGAGCAAACAAATACACACCATTAGCAGCCCTAGTATGGATTGGAACCACAAATTTATCAATAATTCTTAGTGAATACTCTTCTAACTTATCTTCAATTTCACTCGAATAGGCTAAATCATTATCTAGTTTATATCCCCAACGAATTAAATCCATCGCTTGAACAATATTGATTAATTCCTTAGATCTGTAAACCAATTTTTCCCAATTACCAAGTGCTCCCAAAAAACTTGCAACATTGCCTGCAATAGGTATCCAA
Source organism: Chitinophaga pinensis (assembly GCA_945875195.1). Lineage (GTDB taxonomy): Bacteria > Bacteroidota > Bacteroidia > UKL13-3 > UKL13-3 > B1. The sequence continues at coordinate 2,956 of CAMCJW010000035.1, forward strand.
GTTAAATTATCCCAAAAATTATCAAGGCCTTTTGCCCTAACGTATTTAAAGTAATTTAATACCTTATCTCTATATTCATTTCTTTCACCAATTGTAAAAGTTGTATCATTAGCTTTTAATCCAATTAAATATACAAATGCAGCAGCCTTAGCTCTGGAAGCTCCAACACAAAATCCATCTTTTTCATCACCACAAATTTCTAAGTCCAAATTTGCTTGAATAAGAATTTGATCATATATATCATCAAATTTTTGATTCATTTTGATTATATCTCTTACATCTTCTAATTTTTTATTTAATTTCTCATATTCATCTAGTTGCCCATTTGTATATCTATCAAACAAAAAATAGGGGCCAGTTTCATTCATTTCGTTTTCTCTATACCTACCGTGCTTTCTTTTTTTATTGCCCCAACTTGATATATTTGGCCATGATGCAGTGTTTAATTTTCCTGCATTTATAAGAGGATTTTCTAAACCTTTTTCATTTTGAGGTAGATTTGGCAAATTAAACAATGAATAAATTCCTTCAAAAGTTGAATCAATTCCATAAATGCTAAGCGAATCATTTAAATTAATGCTTTTACTACTTGCATTCAATTCAATTACTAGAAAAATAGCAAAAAATATTGCTTTATAAAAAAGTTTGCTCTTCATTCTTATTTGCTATTTTATGTTTAATAATTCATAAATGTCACCCAATGAAAATTTTACTAGGCTGTTTGGATATTTTATCATTACGGTATCGCTTCCAAATCTTGATAAAACATAGGTTACACTGTCATATAATTTGCCGTTTATTGGTTTGTTGTAAAATGGTTGGTAAGGGTATAAATCAAAACTATTATGTGAAGTTGTAAAAAATGGTCCATTTTTATAACTTACATATACATCACTGCGAGGTTTATTTTGGTAAATATTTCTGTCATAAGCAATCTCAAAAAAATCTCCATTTTCTGATGCATATAATTTAGCCTTTATATATTCTGTTTTATAAGACCCGCACAAACCATCATCTTCATCAGATACAACCACCGTCTCATAACCATGATCATAATTTGTGCAGGTAAATGCTACCGTATCAAATCCATTCTTTAAGAAATACACAGTGGAATCTTTTTGGTAGGGTATAACCCATGGTACATAATTAACGTCAAGAAAATTTTCCTGAATGATTTTTGAATCATCACATTTTTTGTTACATCCAATTAATAGGAACAACCAAATTAATGTTGTATAGGTAATTGTATTTTTCATGGGCTTAAACATTAGCTAAATCAAATTTATAAAAGAATTTGAATTATGCAAATTAAATAATTATTATAGGGCTATTGAAAAGCGATTATCGCAAATTGATTGAATATTTTTGAAATTATGTATTCATATTTTTACTTCAAATTCATTTACAATTAGCTGCTTATGGTTTTGTTTTTGAACACCTTTTCTGCACCTATTTTTAATCTTTTAAAATTATAGCTTGTTTGCTTTTGATGCATTGGAATGTCCAAGGATTATTTATTTGATTTTATTTTTGAGGTTCATTCAATGGAGGAGCTTGTAGAAGCCTATTTCAATGGAATTGAAAGATAAGCCAATAATCAAAATTTCTGCTCACCCGAATCTCGCTTCGACAGGCTCAGCGACCGCGCTTCGACAGGCTCAGCGACCACGCTACTAAAGAGTGACATTCCATTCAATGGAAGATTATTGTATTTTGGTAATCTAGTTTAAAGTAAAATCAAATAATAGCCTAATGCCTTTAGGCTCGGGACAAATGATTGAATAAAATTCTTTTCAGGCCTTAAGGCCTTTTCTTCATTTTTATAGCTATTTTTCTTGAAAGGGATATAAACCTATAAAAGCTTTATTCTTTTCAAAACCCTATTCACCTTTTCATTCTTGGTTTTGGGAGGATTTAGGCGGTAGCCAATGTATAGCCGACCGAAGGAGTTAGCGATAGAAAAGGGCTCATCTGCATTAACCACATTTAAATTGGTGTAGGCTTTAAATACTGAACCTATATACCAATCGTTACCATTATACCCAAAACCAAAGCGGAACTCCGATTGGAACCCTAATAATTTACTGGCTTGAGCTGTGCCTAAATTTTCAACGGTAACTTGTCCCCATTGGCGAGAAAGACCCGGGATAATAGCTGTGGTAATAAACAATTTTTTCTTTTTACCCATTGGTAATGTTCCCATAAACCCAAGGTTTATACCAAAACTATTCAAGGCAAAATAGGTATTATTGGAGCGCGGAAAAGTATCGATGCCTGTAGTTGGAATGATACTTGAATCTGCGTAGAAAGAATTGAAAATATAACTCAGTCCGCCAACCATTGTACCTGCCCTTTTATTTTGCCTTTCTAATTGCCATAGAGAAGCATTGTTTGAAAAATGTTTGTTGTTGAATACATAATTCAAATTGGCATAATAAGTAAATGTTTCAATATCTGGTCGAGTGTAATATTTGTTATTTATTTTGGTATAATCCTTTAGCCAGCTATCAGAGTTTTCTAAATAATAACCCTTGCTAAACTCATAAAAATTTCGGAATGCCAATCGTCGTCCAGTAATTCCAAAACCGAAGCCAGCATTTTGAACCTCCCCATACTGGGGATCTGGCGTGTACCAGGGCATTTGACGGGTGAATTCAAAGGTTAGCCATTTATAATCAATACCTACACCCCAGGTATTGATTTTGTTTGTTTTATAATCGAGGCTATACGACTTCTTTTGTGTGTTAAAAGCAGCAACCATTGAATTGGTTTTTGTTTCGTTTACAATGGTTACAATAAAATTATCTCTGAAACTAATTACATAACCAGAATCATAACCAAAAGCTTTACCATCTATTGCTTGTCCTTTGCCATGTTGAGCCACTGCCTGGTTAAATGAATTACCAAACAAAATTAAAATAAAAAGAAAAGTGGATGTTGCGCGCATGTTTGTGGGCCAAAAATAAGAATAATTAGCATTCTACAAAAAGTAGGGGGCTGCAATACTAAATTATTAATTTATTCTTAATTTATTAATCATAGGTTCAAACCGAAAATATAACAATACTTTTGAGCCCAAAATTTAACAACATGAATACAACAAAAGGTTTGGCTAGCTTACTGGTCTTTTCTGCAACATTGGCTGTGAGTCCATTTTTTGCCAATGCACAAGATTTAGATAAGATTGAAAACAAGTTTGAATATATCCAATTGCCAACAAAGCCATTAGATAAAAGTCTTAAAAATTACCAAAGCAAAGTGGTTTCAAACGCTGAAGATTTAAATAAAAAGCTTTTAGCAGATTTTGAATTGGCAAAAATAAAAGCAGAAGAAGATTATCAAAAAGAGGTAAGAGATTATGATGGCCAATATAAAAAAGCTGAAGAAAATTTAGCTAAGGAAAAGGCTGAGTTTCCTGCCAAGTTGAAAGCTGCCAATGATGCTTACCAAAAGGAAATGGAGATTTATGAGCAAAAATCAACTTTTCAAAAGCTTGCAGATAAAAGTTTAGCAAACGAAGGAAAGCCTTATAAAAATTTACCCCAAGAGCCTTATTTGCAAATTCCCAGTAAGCCTTACAGAAAAGAGGTTCCAGCTCCAAAGTTGCATAAGGTATTTAACTTAGAACAACTGGCAGGATCTTATTTAAAAATGGATGGATATACAGTTGGTTCAAACAACCCTATTAAAATTACAGCCACTTTGGGTGAATTGGAAGTGAAGGAAATGGAAATTACTTCAAAAGACATGACAACCTATAAGGATGGAAAATCATACCCATACAAAGCTTTTTACGGCAAAGTTCCGTACAGAAGAATGATACAATTGAAGGTTGAAACACCTACAGGGGTAATTTATGATGAGGTACCAGAAGTAGTTAACAAACAACAATACTATAGCATGCCCGGAGATTTTAACCAAGAATACAATATTCGCAATTCTTGGGATTCACAAAAAGAAAAAATAGTAGCCAATTTGGAGCAGGAAACCATTGACAAAAACATGGCAACCATCAATGAATTTTTAAATAGCAATTATGCCTTTAAAAAGCTAACCAGAGAAAATGTGGTAATCATTGTTAAAGACAAAAAAGTGGATTACTCAGATTTAAATAATGCTTACCTTGCTTTATTAGAAGGCTACAATACTTTGGCAGAAGACTATGAAAAGAAAGCTGCAAAAGTAAAAATTGCTGAGGCTATTGCCATTTATGAAAAAGCTTTGCTAGAATCTGAAATGGACAATAAAAAAGCAAGGATCAACGAAGACGTTACACTTTCTATTTATTGGAATTTAATGGAAGCCTATGTTTGGAATGATGAATATGCAAAAGCAAAAACATTGTATACCAAATTTAGCACTTTTGATGCTCCTAAAAAGCATAAAAAAGCAATGGATTCGATGCACGAATTTGGAAAAACCCAATACGATAGGTACAAGGCATTTTATGGTAAATAAGGAAAAATCTTGCGTATTTGAATAAAATACCTATATTTGTGCCGTAATTAATTGAAAAAAGGAGACCAAAAGTCTCCTTTTTTGTTCTCTATGCAGATTGTAGATCAAATAAAAGAATGGAGTTTGGAGGTTTTAGAACCTTCGGTTTTTGTGGTGGATATTGAATTTAAACCAGGTGGTGGAAAGTTGCTCGTTTTAATAGACAGTGATGGCCCATTAACTATTGAACAATGCCGCAGTTTGAACCGACAACTTTCAAATAAGTTGGATGAAACAGATTACGGTGATACACCTTATATATTAGAAGTATCTTCCCCCGGAATTGATAGACCATTGAAATTACTTCGTCAGTATGGAAAACATGTTGGCAGAGAGTTTAGGGTAGTTTTGAAAGCCAAAACAGAATTGTTAGGGAAGTTAATTGAATTAAAAGAAGGCGCTATAAGCCTTCAATTGAAAGATAAAAAAAAGGCCTACCAAGCCAAAGAGCCTACCTTCAAAGACATCAATTTTGATGAAATAGAAGAGGCATTTGTGATGGTATCCTTTAATTAGAAACGTAAAATAAATAGAATATGCACAGTGCAGGACTAATCGACTCCTTTAGTGAGTTTAAAGAGTTTAAAAACATTGACCGCGCCACCATGCAAAGGGTGTTGGAAGATGTGTTTCGTGGAATGTTGCGCAAGCGCTACAACAGCGACGAAAATTTTGATGTAATTATCAACGACAAAAGTGGTGACTTAGAAATTTGGCACAACCGTACCATTGTTCATGATGGGGAAGTTGAAGATGAGAACACCCAAATTTCTTATGCCGATGCGGTTAAAATTGAACCCGATTTTGAAATAGATGAGGTTGTTTCGCAAGAAGTTGGATTGCAGATTTTTGGAAGACGTGCAGTATTATCTGCCCGCCAAACCTTGCTTTCTAAAGTGTTAGAACTTGAGAAAGATGAGTTCTACAAGAAATACAAAGACCGTGTTGGAGAGATTGTTTCTGGTGAGGTTTACCAAATCTGGAAGAAAGAAATCATGATTTTAGATGATGAAGGCAACGAATTATTGCTTCCAAAAACCGAAATGATTCCTGCAGATTTTTACAAAAAGGGCGATTCTATTCGTGCAGTGGTTTTAAAAGTAGAAATGCACAATGGTAACCCAAGAATTTTATTGAGCAGAACCGCTCCAGAGTTCCTAGAACGCCTATTTGAACAGGAAGTGCCAGAAATTATTGATGGCTTAATCAGCATCAAGAAAATTGTTCGCGAACCAGGAGAAAGAGCCAAAGTAGCAGTTGAAAGCTACGACGACCGTATTGATCCAGTTGGAGCTTGCGTGGGAATGAAAGGCTCACGTATCCATGGAATAGTTAGAGAACTTAGGAATGAAAACATTGATGTTATCAATTTCACCACTAACCCAAGTTTATTGGTTCAGCGCTCATTAAGCCCTGCCAAAGTTTCTACTATCAAAATCAATGAAGATAAAAAGAGAGTTTCGGTATTTTTAAAACCAGATCAAGTTTCGTTGGCCATTGGTAAAGGTGGTCATAACATTAAACTTGCAGGTAAATTAGCAGGTTACGAAATTGATGTTTCTCGCGAAACAGAAACCGAAGAAGAGGACATTGATTTGGATGAATTTAGTGATGAAATAGATAGCTGGATTATTGACGAATTAAAAGGCATTGGCTTAGATACCGCTAAGAGCGTATTAGGTATTAGCAATGAAGAATTGGTTCGTAGAACAGAGCTTGAAGAAGAAACTGTGCAAGAAGTGCGCAGGATTTTAGAAGCTGAGTTTGAATAGGTATGCAAGCAACCAAAGTATAAGCTAACAATGTGAGCTAAACCCTCCTATTGTATTGTTATAGAGGCCTGAAAACGCTAATAACTAAGCTTACTTATGCTTTTTTATGGTTGTTTTTCAGGCCTTCATGTTGAATATCCATGAATAAAAACGATATTCGCAATAATTTTTAGGAAGAAAAAGCGCAGAATGAGCGAAACAACAGGATCGAAAAGATTAAACGCAGTAGTCAAAGAAATGAATGTGGGAATGACCACACTGGTAGATTTTTTGGCAAAAAAAGGGCATGCCATCGAGGCAAAGCCTACAACCAAACTTACCGAAGACCAGTATTCAATTCTTTTGTCGGAATTCTCCTCGGAGAAAAAATTGAAAGATGAGGCCAACAAATTAGGTCGTGATCGCATTAAGCCAAAAGACATTGTTCATGAAATTGCTAAGCCAAAAGCTGTTGTGGTTGAAGAAGAGGATGACGAGGATGGCATGCTTATCAAATCTGGTTTGGCAAATAATATCCCAGTAAGAAAGGTAGAACCAGCTCCAATAAAAGAAAAAGAAGAGCCAGTTGCACCTAAAATTGAAGAGGTAATACCTGAACCTAAAGCAATTGAACCTGTTGTTGCGCCTGAACCTATTCAAGAAGAAGTTGCCACTACCGGTTTAAAGGTTATGGGCAAAATTGACTTGGATTCGCTTAAAAAACCAAAAGGTAAAAGCAAAAAGGTAGAAACCCCACCAATGGTTAAAGCTCCAGTAAAAGTAATTGTTGAACCAATTACTGAGGAAGCACCAGCACCAAAAAAGAAACCAAAAGAAAAAGAACCAGTTGCAGAAAATAAAACTCCTGTAACCGAAATCAAAGAAACTCCAGAAACAATAACACCAGTTGTTGTTGTAGAAACTCCTACTGCAGAGACAGAAGAGCCTTCTGTAACTGAGGTTAAATATGAAAAACTAGAAGGTTTAAAGGTAATGGGCAAGATTGTACTTAAAGTAGATCCACCTGTTAAAAAACAAAACCCAGTTGCTAGCAGCGATGATCCTAATGGCAAGCGTAAACGTAAGCGCAAACAAATTGACCATCCAGGAAACCAAAGAGTAGACCCTAATAAACCGGTTGATCCAAATAGACCACCTAGACCTCCTTATCAAGGTAATAACAATAACCCAAATAGACCAGCTGGTACCGGATATCAAGGGAATAATCCTAATCGCCCTGCTGGACCAGGATACCAAGGAAATAATCCTAACCGCCCAGCTGGAACCGGATACCAAGGTACAAATAACCGCTATGGTAACAAACCAGGCGCACCTGGAGCTGGCAACAATCGTTTTGCTAAGCCTGAAGAGAAAACTGAAATTAGCGATAAGGAAATACAAGATAAATTAAAAGCTACTCTCGCCCGTTTGAACCCAGGCAGCAAGAATCCTAATATTGGTGCAGTACGCTCTAAATTGCGTAAACAAAAACGTGATTTTAAAGCCAACGAACGCGAAGAGGCCATGCTCCAAGATGAAATGGAGAAAAACAAACTGAAGGTAACGGAGTTTGTAACGGCCAATGAACTTGCCCAAATGATGAATTTACAAGTAACGCAAATTATCAGTGCTTGTATGAGTTTGGGGATGATGGTTTCTATCAACCAACGTTTAGATGCTGAAACCATTGCTATTGTAGCTGAAGAGTTTGGATTTGAAGTAGAGTTTGTTTCTGCAGAAATGGTGGAAGCCATTGAAGAAGAAATGGACGATCCAGATACTTTGATTTCTCGTGCGCCAATTGTAACCGTTATGGGACACGTGGATCATGGTAAAACATCGTTGCTAGACTTTGTGCGTAGTGCCAATGTTGTTAAAGGTGAAGCGGGTGGTATTACCCAGCATATTGGAGCTTATGAAGTAAAATTAGAGAACGGTAAAAAAATTACCTTCTTGGATACACCTGGTCACGAAGCATTTACTGCCATGCGTGCGCGTGGTGCTAAATTAACAGATATTGTAATTATTGTGATTGCAGCTGATGATAGCGTAATGCCACAAACCAAGGAGGCTATTAGCCATGCCTTGGCAGCAGGAGTTCCTATCGTATTTGCCTTGAATAAAATTGATAGAGATGCTGCTAACCCAGACAGGATACGTGAGCAATTATCGGCCATGAATATTTTGGTGGAGGAATGGGGTGGTAAATACCAATGTCAGGAAATTTCTGCCAAGAAAGGAACTGGCATTGAAGCCTTACTTGAAAAGGTATTGTTAGAAGCAGAAATGTTAGATTTAAAAGCAAACCCTAACAAACGTGCTGTTGGTTCAATCATTGAAGCAACCTTAGACAAAGGAAGAGGTATTGTTACTACTCTTATGGTTCAAAGTGGCACCATGAAAGTAGGCGATCCTTTGCTTGCTGGTACCAATAATGGTAAAGTAAGGGCAATGTTTGATGAGCGTGGTAAGAAAATGGTTTCGGCCGGACCAAGCACACCTGTTGTAGTATTAGGTTTTGATGGCGCACCTCAAGCTGGTGATAGGTTTATTGTAACTAAGAATGAACAAGAGGCTAAGGAAATTGCCAACAAACGCCAGCAATTGCAGCGTGAGCAAGGAATTAGAACCAACAAACATATAACCTTAGATGAAATTGGAAGGCGTTTAGCTATCGGTAACTTCAAGGAATTGAATGTTATTGTTAAGGGCGACGTGGATGGTTCAGTAGAAGCTTTGGCAGATTCATTGATTAAATTATCAACTCCTGAAGTTCAGTTGAGTGTAATCTATAAAGCGGTAGGACAAATTTCTGAAAGTGATGTAATGTTGGCTTCAGCGTCTGATGCAATCATTGTGGGCTTCCAGGTAAGACCTAGTCCGCAAGCTAGAAAGTTAGCAGAAAATGAATCAATTGATATTCGTTTGTATTCTGTTATTTACAATGCCATCGAAGAAATTAAATCAGCTATTGAGGGTATGTTGGCTCCAACCATTGAGGAGAAAATATTGGGTAACGCACAAATCCGCGAGGTATTTAAAATCACCAAAGTTGGAACAGTTGCAGGTTGTATGGTTACCGATGGTAAATTGGTTCGAAATGCTAAAATACGCTTAATTAGAGATGGTGTAGTGGTATTCTCGGGTGCTTTATCATCATTGAAACGCTTTAAAGACGATGCAAAAGAAGTTGCCACTGGATTTGATTGCGGATTAACTATTAACAACTACAACGACCTAAGAGAAGGTGATTATGTAGAAGCATACGAAGAGGTTGAAGTGAAAAGAACTTTGAAATAATTCTGAATTCAAAATTCTGAAGTATTAAACTGGTAATAATTGGTTAATTGGCTTTCTAATTAACTTATAAAAAAAAGGCTGTTGATGATCAACAGCCTTTTTTTATTGCAATTTTGAAAGCTTATTTTCTAAAATAAATCTGACAGCCAATAGATTTTGTTTCTGGAGTACTCACTTTTTTTCCTGCTAACAGTTGATCTGCCGCTATTGATAAATAAGGATTTTCCACCTTTTCAGGTTCTGAACCATTATCGTCAATGGCACCACTGTATTTAATTTTCCATTCATTTTTTTCTTTCCAAATGATAAATGCATGCGGCGTTTTTTGTGCATTGTATTGCTTGGCTACCACTTGTAAATTATCACTCAGGTAAGGGAAATTAAATTGTTCTAATTTTGCCTTCTCAACCATTTGTATGTATCCATCTTCCTCATACAACATACTATCAGTAGAACTAATAGCAATTAAAGGTATTCCAAGTGGTTTATATTTCTTGTTTAAGGCATTTAAGCGTTCAGGATATAATTTTGCAAAAGGACAATGATTGCAGGTAAAAACAATCATAAATCCTTTTGCATTTGGATAATCTTTTAAAGAAACAAAGTTGCCATCCACATTCAATAGTGAAAAATCAGTCAGCGGCTTCTTGTCTATATTTGAGTTAAAACCAAAAGTTAACATCAATGAAAACAATAGTAATAACAGCCATCCTCGTTGTTTCATTTATTTATATTTGGTTCAAACCGAAATACCTTAATTAAAACCTATTTTGTTAAAATCAACTTCTTCACAGACAATTCTGTATCACTGCTTACTTTAATGATATACTCGCCGCTATACAAAGTTCTGGTATCAAAATATGCTATAGTGCTTCCTTGAAAAATAGAACTTGTTTGAATTAAGCGACCACTCATATCAAATAGCTCAACTTTTAAATCACTTGTTGTTAAGCCATCGCTTTGCACAGCAACTATATCATTCGCAGGATTAGGAAAAACTGAAATTTGTAAGCTATGATTATTGAAAGAGTTTAAACCTGTTGCACTTGGTTTATATTGGGTAACGGCTTCGGTGATTGAAGTTACCTTAGCTGCAGTTTTAACACCATAATAAGTTGGCCCAATTAAATAAGGATAAGCTGAATTCCAATTTTCATCAACTGTAGCAAAATAGCAATAAATGCCTTTTGGATATTCTGGTGTAACGCAAAATCTTCCATTGTGGCTATCCAGGTAATCTTGTGAAGAAACAATAGGAACAGTGTACTGATAGTCTTCTCTAAATAAACCCAATGGATAAGTAGCGTTCACCGGAGGCCCAGCAGTTACAGTAGCTCCAGTATACAATGTTGTGCGAGTGGTAATGCTGCGTAAAGTAAAACTTGATTTCATTCTTACTATTCCTCCTGTGCCATCGGCATTTTTATATCCATAAGCACCATAAACAGGAAAGCCGTCGTAAGCATATCCAATAAGTGGGGAATGCTTGGTTGAATCTATCACATATAAACCATCTGCGTCATACAAATTACAAACGGTAGAAATTACGGTTTGATCCAATTTAAATGCACTCGGGTTTTGGTGATGGTGATAGTTGCCCATTGCTGGGTGACCTTTAGCACAATCGAAACCACCTCGCTCTGCAAGAATAGCATCGCGGTTCCAAACGCCATCGCCCATTCCACCTAATGGTCCACCTTTTAGCGAATTGGTAGCGTTTTGCCAAGACACGCCGTCTCTATAATCAAACATGGCAACACCATTGGTAAAAATACCAATATTTCCTCCAGATGTAGGTGTAGCTGTTCCTGTATTTTGAACTGGGCTTAATGTGATTTTGAAGATGGCTTTTTGGCTTGTTGTCAAAGAAGGATTGCCATCTAAAAATGGACCTGTAACATAAGCAGGTACACCATTAGCTCTCACATATACTGATGCAGCAGAGTAATAAACGCCAAGAACATTAGCTGAATCTGCATCATTGATAGCCGTAGAATTGTTTTTAACATAATGACGGCCTTTTATGCCAGTAGTATTTTGAAGCCAAGAAGTAATGGCAGGGCCTTGCGCAAAACTAGTTAATCCTAAAACCAGCAAAACGCCAAATGTAAATAGTCTTTTCATGTGATTGATGATTATGTTTTAATATTTTAACTCTTTAAATAAATACTATTCTTTAACAAACTTTTTTGTAATAACAGTTTTTGTTTTTTCATCTGTTACTTGCATAAAATAAACACCATTTGCAAGTGACGATACATCAATTCCGTTTTGCCATTCTGGTTGCGGTAACATACGAATTGCTTTGCCCATTAAATTGAGAATGGAGATATAATATACCTTTGCATTTGGATCAGCAAAATTAAAATATACCTTATCATTGCTTGGATTAGGGAATAAGGTAAAGCTACCTTGATCTTTACTTAATACACTTAAACCAGAAGCTGGACTAGTTACGATAAATTGTCCCATCATGCCTTCGTCTTCATGCAAAGAAATATGGCAATGATACATAAAGGGATGTAGGGGGTCTGCAAAATCATCAAACTTAGCTATGAACCTAACTGTTTGTCGCGCAGGAATAAATACCACATCTTTCCAACCTGCTTGAGCAGCAGCGGGAGCAGCACCATTTACAGACAAAACATTGAACTCTACATCATGAATGTGAAATGGATGTCCAAAATTTGACGTGCTATTAATCTCCCATATTTCTGTATTGTTCAACGGCACATTGTAATTATCGTAATTGATATCGAACAACTTGTGGTTAATAACAAATGCTACTCCTTGAACGCCAACAATATTGGTATCAGTAATGGTTAGGTACCTGGTTGTATTGGCATTTGCTGCCAACAAAGGTGTGATGGTTCTTAAAACAGTTGGAATGGTTGTAATAGGTTTAGCAGTTTGTGCAACAACGTTTATGCGTAAAATATTAAAGTCTTTTCTGGCTAAGAAATTAGCAAAAGGTCCATTAGGAAATAAATCTCCACCCGCAACATTTTGTGGCAATTTTGAATTGTATGCCTTCAAATCAATTGATTTTCCTAAGTC
>CAMCJW010000036.1 GCA_945875195.1 Chitinophaga pinensis
AATTAAACCAAATAAATAAAACAAAAACATGAACGAAGAAAAAACAATTGAAGTGTTAAACACTCTTATCGAAATTAACAATGATAGAATTGCTGGTTACGAAACTGCCTACAATGAAACTGAAGAATTAGATTTAAAAACCCTTTTTAGGGGATTTAAAGAAACCAGCGAGAAGTGCAATGTGGAATTGAATAGAGAAGTTATTAAACTTGGCGGTGTTCCAACCGAAGGTACTAAAACAACTGGGAAGCTATTTAGAGTATGGATGGATATAAAATCTGCTCTTACAGGAAAAGATCGCAAAGCAATTCTTAACTCATGTGAATTTGGAGAAGATATGGCACTCGATACGTACAAAAAAGTATTGAGTGATAACTTAGATGATATTACTGCCGATCAACAAACGATGCTCAACGCGCAATATGCGCTACTAAAAGCTGGTCACGACAGTGTTAAAAGCTTAAGAGATGCTCTAATAGCAAAATAGTTTTTTGGCCTCCCCTGGGGATTGGTTTATACTACAAAGTAACTAAGCAACAATTTTTTTAAGTAGTTTTTTGGCCACCAAGGTTCCGAGGCACCAAGTTTTTTTATTTATTAAATTGTGTTCGACCCCATTTTGGTCTAGAACAAATGATCCAACTTAATACAGTTGTATAAAAATAAAAATTCTCTGTGCCTTCGCGACTTGGTGGCATAAATTATTTAACCGTCATCAATGCACCATCTCTTTTCCATCTATCTAAAGCAAGCTCAATTAATTTTGTAATCAAGTTGGAATAATTGATGCCTGTTTGTTCCCATAATTTGGGATACATGCTTATTTCTGTAAAGCCTGGTAGAGTGTTGATTTCATTGAGCACGTAGGTATTATCTTCCTTTAAAAAGAAATCTACTCTAGCCAATCCTTCACAGCCCGCAGCTATAAATGCTTTTACAGCTGTGTCTCTTAATTCATTTGATACCTCAGTAGCAATATCGGCAGGTATTTTCATTTTGGCACCTTCTGCATCTTCGTATTTTGCTTCATAAGAATAGAAATCTTTGGTGGGAATTATCTCTCCAATGATAGATGGTTTTGGGTCTTCATTGCCTAAAATAGCGCATTCTACTTCTTTACCAATAATGGCTTCTTCAATCAAAATCTTGTTATCAAATTTAAAGGCTGTTTCTAAGGCTGATTCAAAACTTGATTTATCCGTTACTTTGCTAACTCCAACCGATGAACCAGCATTAGAGGGCTTCACAAAAAGTGGTAAACCTAGTTTTTCTTTGGCAGCCTCATAACTTACTTTTGCCTTGTCAGATTTTTTGAGACAAATAAAATCTGCAATCGGTATTTGAGCATCCCTAAGCAATCTCTTGGTTATGTCTTTGTCCATGCAAACTGCAGAACCCAATACATCCGGACCTACAAAAGGTATGTTTAAAAACTTAAAGAAACCTTGTAAGGTTCCGTCCTCACCAGTATTGCCATGAATAATGGAAAATGCTACATCAAATGTACCAGAAACCTTCCCGCTTTTCTTTTCTATAATAGAAGTTTTACCCTCAACAATATCAATCAATACAGCATTTGCATCGTTGAAATAACTATGTTTACTCAGGTTGATATGAATAGATGGGTAAGTAGGATTGTATTTCCAATTGCCATTTCTGTCTATTCCAAGAAGGATTAAATCAAATTTATTGGTATCTATGGCATTGTAAATATTACTTGCCGAATTCAATGAGATATCATGTTCTGCTGATTTTCCACCAAAGATGATGGCAATTGTTATTTTCATGCTATTAGGTAATTTAAAATTGAGTAAAGCATTGCTACTTATACTTCGAACTTAAATTATCTCAAGGAATAATCCCAAATAATTATCCCCAAAAAAAGCACCTAAATTGGTTTAAAATATTCTTAATTGGAAGTGTTCCTTAACCTGTTCTTTTCTAAAAAATACCATGCCTACAAAAAACAAATCCACACTTATTTGCACTGTTGCATCTAGCTTTATTTCTTCCCAAGCTTTGGTCATGCCGGGGCTCCAATAAATATCATCAAAAACCACCACACTGTCATTGTGCAGATAAGGCTTACACATCTCAAAATAGCGCAGCGTAGCCTCATAGCTATGGTTGCCATCTATGAAGAAAAAATCTAATTTTCCCAGCTTGGTCAGGAGTGAAGGGAGCACTTCATCAAAGGTCCCCAAATGCGGTTCTATCTTTTTATCATATCCCAATTTAGCAAAACCTTCTTTGGCAACTTGCTGCACTTGCTGGCTAGCTTCAATGGTATGTATGGGGTGGGTTCGGTTTGAACCAAACGCTAAATAATTGGTGGTTATTCCCAAAGAAGTGCCCAATTCTAAGCAGTTTTGATAGGCATAACGCGACACCATTCTACTCAAAATTTGCGCAACCCGAGCAGGCTTTAAGTGTTGATGGGCCAATTTAGAAACAGTGGTTTCTCTGCTCTTTGCTGATGCTCCAAAGTCTTCATAAAACAATGCTTTTTCATTGGCCTTAAACTGATTGCGCAATTGCTCTATGGCTGCGTATTTTGTATTGTCGCTTTCTCGTGCAATGCAGCTTTGATAGAGGTTATATACAAAAGGCGAATGCAATACATCAATTCGTGTTGCACTCGCATAATGCCTTACAAAATGAAAAAGATAATGAAGATTCATTTCAAAATTTAAGAATTACGATTGCCCAATTTTTTTTAATTGACGTTTGTATAATCAATTTTATTCGACCCCTTCAGGGTCGTATCTTTTTAAACTATAATATTCCTATATACATTCGACCCTTTCAGGGTCGTATCTTAGTAAACTATAATATTCCTATATACATTCGACCCTTTCGGGGTCGTATCTTAGTAAACTATAATATTGCTATATAATATTCGACCCCTTTAGGGTCGTATCTTTGTAAACTATAATATTCCTATACACATTCGACACTTTTGGGGTCGTATTTTTGTAAACTATAATATTCCTATATACCTTCGACCCATTCGGGGTCGTATCTTAGTAAACTTTACTATTCCTATATTATATTCGACCCAGAAAGGGTCGTATGTTTATAGAATACAATCCACGCCACATATATTCGACCCTGAAGGGGTCGCATATTTATAGGATAATGGAAATAACAATTTATTCTGCGTTTGTTGTTTCAGCCGGCTTATTTCTAAGCGCTTTCAACGCTTTCAATTTTTCTTCTAAACCGGCAACGTGTTTTTTTGCAATTTCAATCTTATCTTGAATCTGCTCTGCCAATGGGTTTTTGCTATTGCCAGATTTAAAGAAACCTAAATTATTGTCCCAAGTTTCCATGTCTTTTTTAATGCCACGGATGCGCTCTTGCAATATCTTTTCTTCTCTCTGTAATTTGGCAGCACCATTTGGAGAGGTGGCTAAAAGTTCAAAGTTTTGCTTATCGCGATCGCCTCTAATTTCTTTGCTCAATTGCTTGTGCTTGGCATAATGCTTATCCAATAAATCGTTGTACTTTTTATTGATAGGCTCTTTTTGCGCTACTGGTACAAATCCAATGGCATTCCAATCTGTTTGAATTTGCTTCAATTCTTGGAAGATATTTTCAGAGTTTTCTGCAGTGTTTAAGCCTTCTAATTTTTGGATCAGGGCATCTTTGGCTGCTAAGTTTTCGGTTTGCTCCGTAAGTTGACTAGCATACCTTTCCGATTTTTTTGCAAAGAAGCTGTCGCATGCTGTGCGGAATCTTTTCCAAACTGCATCATTGATTTTTTCTGGAGCCTGACCAATTTTTTTCCAAGCCTCTTGCATTTTCTTCAACTCATCTGTTTGCTTGTTCCAATCAATTGGATTGGCAGCAATGTGCTCAGCTTTTACACATAATTCTTCTTTGGCTTTTAGGTTGGCATTGCGTTCGGTATGCATGGCCTTAAAGAAATTATTTTTGTTGGTAAAGAAAGCGTTTCTGGCCTCGCGGAATTCGTTCCAAATTTGGTCTCTCACGGCCATTGGCACATGACCGGTTTTTTTCCAAGCTTCCATCAATTCATTGGCTGCTTCGCTCTGTTCCATCCAATCTTTAATGCGCTGGGTTTGGAATAAAGCCAATGCTTGAGCCTTTTCTAAAAGTTCTTTTTTGGCTACCAAGTTCTGCTGACGAACGCCTTCCAACTCTTCGGTTTTGGCTTTAATAATGGCATATACCTTATCTACTTCAGCTTTAAACCTATTCCAAATATCATCAGAAGCTTCTCTGGCAACCGGACCAATAAAGCGCCATTCTTCGGTATATCTTTTTACACCCATCAAGGCCTTCTTAATATTGGTTTCGTTGGTTAGTTCGTTTACCTTGCCAATTAACTCAATTTTGTGATCCAAGTTTTTACTACGATCAAGGTCCTTTAATTCATTGTTGATAGAAAGGCGGTCGTAAAAAATCTCATTTAATACACGGTAGCTTTCCCATAATTTCTCAACATGTTCTTTAGGAACATTCTTTATTTTTTTCCACTCACCTTGAAGTTCTTTTAATTTCTTCAATGAATTAGAAGTTTCTTCTGATTCATTTAACTTTTTAATCTCTTCAAGAATGGCCTCCTTTTTATTAAGGTTATCAAGGCGTTCTGCCTCTTGGCGTTTGCGTGCGTCGTCTTTGCGCTGTTTGAGCTCATTGAATAAGGCATTAAATTCCTCTTTGCTACTATCGCCGCGGAATTCAAAACCATCTTTGTCGCCGCCATCTTCAATAAATTTTGCTAATGCTTGGGCTTTTTCCTCAGAAAAATGAATATCTAAATGAAGCTTAATAACCTTAAAAAGCATGATTGCTTCTTCTAACTCTTTTTCTTTAGAGGCTTTTAAGGCTGCTTCTAATAATTCTGCTTTACTAAAACTGGCAAAATCTGGCAATTCTTCTACTGCTTCCAATTCGTGCTCTTCAGCAGAAAGTTCGGGCAAATCCAAGTTGGATTCAACTGGTGCAATTGTTAAAGCAGGTTCAACAATTTCTTCTAACACAGCAGATACTGCAGGAGGAGTTTCTACAACTTCGCTTGCTTGAGGCATTTCGGCCACAGGCAATTCAGGAGTTTCTTCAACAACATTGTTAGCTTCAGCAATAGCTTCAACTATTACTGGTTCAGTAGGGTTAACCTCTGGAGTATTCACTTCCATTGGTTCATTAGTTACATTTTCCAACTCAGGATTCATGATAAAATTTCTTTCAAATTCAATAAGGGCATCAAAAATAACCATAAATACAATATTTTTGTGCTTGTATTTCTTGAAAATTATCCGTTAATGCCAATCAAACTCATTGAATGTCCGCGCGATGCCATGCAAGGTATCCACCAGTTTATACCCACCGAGGTAAAAGTGAGGTACTTAAACCAGCTGTTGCAAGTAGGTTTTGATACCCTCGATTTCGGTAGTTTTGTATCGCCCAAGGCCATCCCTCAACTCCGCGATACCACTGAGGTTTTGAGTCAATTAAATTTGGGTTTGGTTCGAACCAAATTGTTGGTAATTGTAGCAAATCTAAGGGGTGCAGAAGAGGCCTGTAAATTTCCCGAAATTCAATATTTGGGCTTCCCTTTTTCCATCTCCGAAACTTTTCAGCAGCGCAATACCAACTCAAGTATTGAAGAATCTTTTAAAACTGTGGCCGAAATGCAAAATTTGGCGGTAAAGCATGGCAAGGAATTGGTGATTTATATCAGCATGGGCTTTGGCAACCCTTATGGTGATGATTGGAATGCAGATTTGGTGGCACATTGGGTTTCAAAAATGGATGCATTGGGTATTCGCATTTTGAGTTTAAGTGATACCATTGGCATAGTAGATCCCAAAAGTATATCCTATATTTTTTCCGAGCTGATCCAACGCTTGCCGCATATAGAGTTTGGCGCACATTTACATACCACGCCTACTACTTGGGAAGAAAAAATTGCCGCTGCATACGAAAGTGGTTGCAGAAGATTTGATGGTGCCATCAAAGGCTTTGGCGGCTGCCCAATGGCCACGGATAAGCTCACCGGCAACATGCCCACCGAAAATATCATCCATTACTTGGATCAAAAAGGAATAGAAACCGGCATCAATAAACAGCTATTTGCTCAGAGTATGTTGATGGCAGGGGATGTTTTCGGGGTTTAGTTTTTGTAATTTATACCAAGTTGAAAACACAAAGCCTCAATAATTTCGGTTTGTTTTTTATTATCTTCTATTTTCCCATAAACCAATGAAAGTCTTTGCTTATCAATCGTTCGAATTTGATGACAAAGTATAATTGATTCATTATTTAGGCCAAAATTATTGGCAGGTATTAATGCTTCATTGGGATAAATTTTTCTGTTCGGTTTCCGAGTTGTAATTGGAATTACGTTTACAATGTTGAGTAAATTATTAATTTCATCTTCACTAATTACCAAAATAGGTCGAGATTTGCCTTGTTCTGACCCTATAACTGGATCAAGATTGGCTCTATAAATGGACCATCTTTTTACCATCATAAAGTTTCATTCTCTAATGAATCAAAATCATTTTGAACAGCAATGATGTCTGCAAGGAAAAGGGGATCATTAGCTGCCATTTTTATTGCATCAAGCTTTTGAGAATTAGCATCTACTAAATCGTCTATATAAACAGTTACCTGCTTTTTATCGCTAAAGTTTGAAGGTAATGGCACAATAACTTGATTGTCGATTACAGAACATACAATTTTATAAGTCATATCCTATATTGTTTATTTCAAATATACGAATTTCACCTTATAAAAATGCTACTGATAATTTGAAATTTTTATCAAAATCATACTGCCCAATGGCCACCGATAAACTCACCGGCAACATGCCCACCGAAAATATCATCCACTACTTGGATCAAAAAGGAATAGAAACCAGCATTAATAAAGAGCTATTTGCTCAAAGTATGTTGATGACGAATGAAGTGTTTGGGGTTTAGTTTTTGATTTGGTTTTAGTTTTAGAAGAGCCATTATTAATAAACAAATAAAGATTTAAATTTGTCTAAAAAGAGCTTTTCAAGTAAGTTTTTATTTTCAAGCACGATGCTTGCAATGCCTGTGAGTCCATAATGGGCTTTAATTTTTTTATGATAGCTGGTGGTTAAGCCATTTTTAAATGCCACTTGTATCAAATACATGTTTTCGTTTCCTGTTTGTGTTTTTACTTCAATAGGAATATCAGAAATATTAAATACATATCCTTCCAAAATACCATATTCTTCAAAATTGTAGCTATCAAACTTGATAATGCAACGTTGCCCTTTTTTTAATTTACCAAAATTAATTTGTGGCAACATCATTTCGCAAACCAAAATATTATCTTTATGGATAAGGTAAAGTATAGGTTCGCCTGCCTGCACTTGCAAGCCTTCATATATATTGCGGTTAAAACTTACTTGTCCAGAAAATGGTGCAATAATTAAATATTTATTTTCCCAATCGTTTAAGGCAGCCAATAAACCATAAAAATTTTGTAAAAAATTATTTTTTTGATTTTCAAAACCACGTAGTAAATTTAATAATTGGTCTTGAATATCATTCTGACTATTTTCATTATTTATTATTGCTTGTTCGGCATTGTTCATGGTTTCTTTTGCTCTTATCAAAGCTGCTTCTGCTTGCCTGTATTCAAAGCCTGAAATGTTTTTTGTATTTACCAATATTGAATCTATTCTTAAATTTTCATACGCTAAATTATACTCTTGCTTATAAAATTGTTTTTGCTCTTGTAATTTATCTTGTATTTTTTTTAAAGTAAGTAATCTGTTACCAATCAAAGCTTTTTGCTGTACATATTGTCTGTCCGATACAGCTAAATACAATTCATTGTTTGCTCTTTTAAATGCCTCATAAGTATTTTGCAATTCCCCCAATTGATTTAATGAATTTGTATCAATACTTACCATGCTATCCAAAGCATTGCTATCTATTAACGTTTTAAGTTTTTTAAGTTCAATACCTAACTTTCCTATTTGGCTTATATCAGCCAAATTTTCCATTATCAATAATCTTTTTCCTTTATTTACTTGGCTTTTATCTGCAACTAATTTGTTAAAAATTCTTCCTCCTAATTTTGAAATAATGGGCTTAGGCGGATTGTTGCTGCTTAATACAAATTTGCCTTCTAAAGTGTCAGGAACTTTTACAAAATACAACAAAACTAAAACCACTAGGCTAAGCAAAAACATAAAAGTCATTCCATAGCGTAACATAAAGCTTAATTTAGCTTGCAGTAAATAGGCTATCGAATCTGAGTTTTTATAGTTTTCTTCTTCCATTTTTTTCTTTTTGCGGCTAGCTTCTGGCAGCTAACCTTTTTAATTTCTTATTTTGTTCGTCAATGCTAGGCACGAAGCAATCTCATTGTTCTTATGAGATTGCCACACAACATTCGATAGGACGTTTGTTATTGTTAAGCAATGCGTTATCTCTACATTTCCCATTACTTTTTATTTTCCAGAAGCTAGAAGCTAGTTGCCCAATTCCAACTGATTTTTTACCAATTCATAATATTTACCTCTTTTCATGGTTAACGATTGATGATTTCCTGTTTCTACTGCTTCTCCATTTTCCATTACAATTATTTGGTCGGCATGTTGAACGGTGCTTAACCTGTGTGCAATTACTACCACGGTTCTGCCTTTAAAAAATTCGTTTAAATTTTCCATTATTTTCTTCTCATTATTGGCGTCTAATGCACTAGTTGCTTCGTCTAAAAACAAATACGAAGGTTGCTTATAAACTGCCCTTGCCAACAATATTCTTTGCCTTTGCCCTGTGCTTACCTGTGTGCCATCATTGCCTATTTCGGTTAAATAACCCATGGGTAAAGTATTTATAAATTCATCAATATTGGCAATTTTACCGGCTTGCATAATGGCATCCATTTTTTTAGGTTGCCCTGCAGCAATGTTACTGGCAATGGTGCCATTAAACAGTTTACCTTCTTGCATTACCACTCCGCATAACTCGCGCCAATAATCATGATGTAAACTATTAAAATGCAAGTTTCCCAAATGAATATTCCCTTTTTGTGGACTATAAAATTTAAGCAATAATTTAAGCAAAGTAGTTTTACCACTTCCACTTGCACCAACTATAGCAGTTACTTTACCATTTGGAATGGTTATGTTTAAATTCTTTAAAATAGGTTCCAATCTATCACTGCTATAAATAAATGATAAATCGTTTAATACAATATCTTTATGAGTAGGAATATCATTAACCAAAGCAAAACCAGTATCGGTTTCGTCTTTTTGTAAAACCACATCACCAATTCTATCCATGCCTATTTTGGCTTGCTGAACCGAATTTATAAATCCAAATAATTGTTGCAATGGTCCATTTAATTGTCCAATTATCATGTTAATGGCAAACATGCCGCCCAAACTTAAACTGCCTTCTATTACCGCAGTGGCCGAAATTACAGTTATTGCAATACTGATTGATTGACCAATAATACTGCCTCCAATACTTTGCAGCTGGCCAATACTTAAATTTTGAATACCTAATTTAAAAGAATTAAATTGTATTTCTTCCCATTCCCATCTTTGTTGTTTGGCACTATTGCTAATTTTTATTTCTTGAATACTTTCCAACATTTCAATTACCTTACTGTTTTCTTTGCTCGAAATTTCAAACATTTTATAGTCCACCTTTTTACGCCAAGCTAAAAACAAGTAAGTCCACATAAACCCTAAAACTGCACCAATGCTAAATATGAGCAGAATACTTGGCTGATAACTGCCTAACATAAACATGAGTACTACCACGTTTAAAACAGAAAATATAGTACCTAAAGAACTTACTGTTAAAATACTTTCTAGGCGTTTATGGTCGCCAATACGTTGCATTAAATCGCCTGTTACATGACTATCAAAAAAGGGAATAGATAGTTTAAATAACTTATAAAAAAAGTCGGAAACCATGCTAATATTTATTCGGGTTCCTACATGCAATAATATTTTAGTTTGAATGTATTGAATTAAAATAGAACCAGTGAATACAGCCAATTGTGCAAACAAAACCAAATAAACCATGCGTGTATTGTGCATGTTTACTCCTTTATCTATCATGGCTTGGGTAAGCATGGGGCTTAGTAGAGTAATAATACTACTTAACAACATTCCCATAGCTAACTGAAAAAAGTAATTTTTGTAAGGTTTAAAATAATGAAACAAATAATTTAAACCCAACTTCTTGGTTTCTTCTTCCTGCCTTACCATATTAAAAAACTCCGGAGTAGGCTCCAAAACGAGGGCGAAGCCCTGTTTTTGCATCTGGCTGCTAGCTCCTGGCTGCTGGCGTTTTGATTCAATATTTTCATTATTGCTCATTGCCAATTGCTCATTGCCTATTGAAACACCCCAATGTTCCAAAACCTCTTCCTCGCTTAGTTTCATTAACTCTTTAGCAGGATCGGCTATTGCAAAATAGGGTTTGCCAAATAGCGGCTTTTTATAATCGAATAATACTACAAAATGGTTTTTATCCCAATGTAAAATACTGGGGTGGCTTTGCCCTATTTCTTTTAGTTTTGCTATATCTATCTTTACTCCAATGCTTTTAAAGCCAATGGCTTCGGCAGCTTCGCTGATGCCAAGCATACTTACACCAGTTTTAATAATATGGCTTTTTTCGCGTAGGTAATCTATGCTGTAATTGCGTCCAAAATAAGTGCTTACCATTTTAAGGCAAGCAGGGCCGCAATCTTTTAAACCTAACTGATGGTAAAATGGGTAAGACATGAAGGCAATAATATGCCTTTTTAGCATTTATGCAAAATGCTTATTTCTTATTTTCAAATAATTTTTTGTATTCTTTAGTTACCTCAATTAAAAAATCCAATTGTTTATCTTTCGAAATAATACTACTGCGCAAAAAAGTATTTTCTTCTTTCAAATAGTTTACAAATTCATTATTGTTATTTGTTTCTTGTGGTAATTCTTCTTCTGTTTCATTATTGTCTAAAATAGCCATAACACTTATTTTATAATGCTTTGCTAGTATGGCTAGTCTTTCGGTGGTTAGCTTTCTGTCGCCTCTTTCTATTCTGCCATAACTGGTGGTATCAATTCCTAAAATTTCAGCAATTTCTTGTTGCTTATATCCTTTTTTTATTCTTATTTCCTTTAAAAATTGGTGAACACTCATAAACTATAATAATAAACGTAATTTATAATGTTGATAAACAAATAAATAGACCATTACAGCATATAAAAATGCTTTTTTAACATAATTTATTTGTTTTTCATATTTTTTAATTTTATAATTACACCATAATTTCATTTAAAGTTTATGTGCGCAGTAGGTTTTGATTGATATTGTAAATTTTTATTTATTTATTTAACCAATTAAAGTTTACGGTTTTGATTTACAAACCGAACAAAAAAAATGAAAAAAAATAAAATTAAGTTAAGTTTAAACAAAGAAACTTTGAATGTTTTAAATGAGTTTGAACTGAATGCGGTTCAAGGAGGAACAACAATTCCTTGCGCTGTTGCAGCCTCATCTAATGCTTGTGCAGCGACTGTAGGTTTTGTTGGCGGTATTGCTGGTAATTATATTTATGATTTTGGCAAAGATGGCTCATATTGGGGCTGTGATTTTGGTAAGGATAAAATTCCAATGAGATCAGTGCAGTTAGGTTATGGCGGTGGCAATGGTGGTCAATTAGATAATACATATGTATCAAGACCTTTGGTTATTGATTGTTTGGCTTATTAAATATTATTTGAAGTTCGATGTAAGTGCACAATCTTTTGTTCCTACTTCGAAATTCAATTATCTTACAGTACTAATAATAAAATGAAAAAGTATGGATTATTAGTGTTTTTCATCTTGGTAATTTTTGGAATTCGATATTTTAATTCATTTTTTCAATCTCAACCAATTTCTAAAGAGGTTATTAACTACATAAAAAACAATTTTGATTCAACAGTTATTAATTACTTTGAAGAAATTGCTTTTGAAACAGAGTATGGTGGTGGCCGAGAAATAATTCGTAAATGGAATAAGGATTCTATATTTTACTTTATAAAAGGAAATCCTAATGTTTTTGACTCAACTTTTGTTATTAGTAGTGCTAATAAGTTGAATAGCATATTAATCAACAATAAATTATGTCTCAGTAGTTCTATTGAAACAGCTGATATAGCTATTGATTTTGTTATTTATAATGATGCAAAAAAATTGTATCCAAATATAGATAAAAATACGCGCGGTCAGTTTATAGTCAACAAACAAAAATATGGTGAATTGAGGAAAGTGAGTATTTGTATAATTACTAATTACTTTAAAAACAAATCGAACTACCATGTAATTCTTGAAGAGTTTGTGCAGTCGTTAGGTTTAATGAATGATTCGTTTATGTATCCTAAAAGTTTGTTTTATGATTATGAAAATGAAGCTGATTCATTATCACCAATTGATATTAAACTTTTGAGAATTTTATATAACAGTGGAATAAAAAGTGGTGTTACAAGACAGCATTTTGAGGAGATGATGGAGTATAAATGAACCAAAGTAAATATAATTTGGATGAGACTTTTTTAGGTATCGATCAATATTTGTATTTAAATGTAGAATTCAATTTTAAATCTAATACACTTAAATATTCATTAGATGATGGTCTAACAGCTATTTCATTATATTTTTATTATCGATATGTATATTCAAAAGACGAACTTTACTTAAACCAATCCGCAAAGTTTTTGACACAAGCAATCAATACGTTTTTTAAAGCTGAAAACAAAAACATTTCTTTACATTATGGGTTAAGTGGGATAGTTTTTACGTATAATTTATTAGTTAAAAATGATGTTATAGTGCAAATTATTACCCATATTGACCCCCTCTATTCAGTGTAAACTGACCCCCTATTTTCAGACGACCGCAAGGACTTAAAATTGGGATTAGTTTTTTCTAATAACAAAGTTAAAATATTTATTGTTCTATTTTTCTTTTTTTTCTAAGTGATTCTCCTTTCAGTTCAACTTTATGTGCATCATGAACTACTCTGTCTAAAATTGCATCCGCCAAAGTTTCATCTCCAATAATTTCATACCATGCCGATACTGGAACCTGCCCTGCAATTAAAGTAGATTTTTTTGAATGCCTATCTTCAATAATTTCCATAAGGATCATTCGGCTTTGGCTATCTAAAGGTTGAATACCAAAATCATCCAGAATAAGTAAGTCTACCTTTTCAATCCTGGCATATTCTTGTAAAGATGTGCCATCTGCCTTTGCTACTTTTATCTGACTAAAAAGCCTTGCAGCATTTGCGTAAAGTACTTTATAGCCTGTTAAGCAAGCTTGGTTTCCAATTGCAGATGCGAGGAAGCTTTTACCTGTTCCGGTACTGCCTGTAATAATTAAATTTTGCTGTTGTTTAATAAAACTACAATCCGCAAGGCGATTAATATGATTTATATCTAAACCCCTTTCAATCGAATAATCAATCATTTCAATTGAGGCCTTATAGCGGAATTTTGCATTATGCAATGTTCGGGCTACTGCCCGATTATGCCTATCGTCCCATTCACTTTCGATGAGTTGCGCCAGCAACTCATCAGTGGTTAGATTGTTCATAGTGGAGGCTTCTAGTACATTTTGAAAGCTCCTGTGCATGCCATACAATTTCATGCGTTTCATTTTGTCTAATGTTTGTTGGTTCATATTTTATTGTTTAAAATGTGGTTTGTAATCGTAATATTCTTTTCCTCTAACATTCTTGTGGGAAGGAGTTGGTTTTATTTCAGACCAGTCTCCTAAATCCTGATTTTCAATATTTTTCTTAAGTAAATCTTCTATAAAGTGATAATGGTAAACACCGAACTTGATTGCTTTTTTGCAGGCATTTATAAGGCGATCATTCCCCATTCTTTTCCCAAGACTTATAACACCACTGCATGCTTTATATGCCATTTCAGGATGTGTTTTACTTTCCATCAAACGTTCAATAAAAAGAGCAACTTCTTCAGAAATAGCATTTGCTTGATTCACAAAATATTCTGGATTCCATTCAGTTAAAAATTTATATTGACTTGCTAGGTGATCCTGGTCAGTTGTGTATCGGTTCTTGGTATAACTCCTTTCATGAGTAGCAATTAATAAATGTTGATAGTAAACCTTAACCAATAATGAGTTATATAATATTCTTACCCGTCTTCCAATATAATTATAGGGAACAGAATAGTAATGGCGATCCTCATGTAAGGTTACATATCCGTTTTTCATTACCCTGTACTCTTTTATTTTGTATACGTGGTAAGGCAATTGTGGTAGGGCAAGCAGAGTGCTTTTCTCTTCCATTTCAAATAATTCCATCCGTGATTCAGCATTTTTAAGCGGCGCATTATTGTGCTTCTCTAGGGATGTTTTAATAGCCGTGTTTAACTCCTCAATGCTAGTAAAGCGCTTTCCTTCAAGTTCAGTATAAATACGCTGATAAACGAGCCTTACAGCATTTTCTACCAATGCCTTATCTTTAGGTTTGTATGCCCTTGTTGGAAGTACACTGGTGTTATAATGTTCTGCAAAACTGCCAAAAGTTTCATTTACAATTGGTTCATGTTTACTGCTTTTTGTTACCGCAGCCTTAAGGTTATCTGGAACTATTGCTCTGGTAACTCCACCATAAAACTCAAAACTATTTCTGCAGCAATTAATAAAATCATGGAGGGTTTGGGTCATTGTAGCCTCAACATAAGTAAGTTGACTGCATCCAAGTATGGCAACAAAAACTTCAACGTTTTTTTCTTCTCCAGTTGAGGGATCAATGATTTGAAGCTTGTCACCACAAAAGTCTACGAATAATTTATCACCAGCTTTATGTTCGATATGCATAGTGATTCCGCTTCGATTCCTAAACTCTGTTATGTAAAAATAAAACTGGCTTCTGCCGTAACCCTTAGGGTCTTTTTCAATGTATTGAAGCCATACTTTTTCTAAAGTCATTCCTCTCTTTCTAAGATCCTTGACGACTTGAGGGAGCACCTCATTTAAGCGCTTAAGTCGATCAGTATCAGGAATTATTTGATGATTTTTAAATGGGTGAAAGAGTTCATATAAAGCTCTTTCATCCATAACTTCAAGCTCAGCAATTGTTTTGCCCAAGGATGCAAACAGTTTGAGATACTGCTTTACTACATTTCTTGAGACACCTGTAAGTGTGCTGATTTTCTTACTACCAAAGCCCCCGGCATGGTAGCGAATGATTTGTTTAATTTTGTTCATAATGATTGGTTTATTTGCCATATTTTGCGATTGAAATGGCAAAATATGGAACCAATCCTCATTCAAAGTCCTTTTTTCTGGGGGGCAATTTGCTCCGAAAAATCTGTTCAAAAGAGGGGGTCAGTTTACTCCGAAAATCTCTTTTTAACAGGGGGTCAATTTGCTCCGAATACAAGGGGGTCAGTATGCTCCGAAAAGGTAGGGGTCAATTTGCTCCGAAAGAAGGGGGTCAGTTTGACCGGATTTTGCATTTTATGAGA